>CBDTVA010000389.1:0-3344 GCA_965363935.1 uncultured Gammaproteobacteria bacterium
GACCCCAGTACCTTGATTTTTTTCATATCCAAGTCCTCTTTTTTATTGCCATTCAGGGCACTTTGGTCCCAAACCCCGGTCATTCTAAAACTAAGGGCATGCGCAAAAATTAATTTGCATTTATCAGTTTTCAATGGCCATTCTATCAAGGCGCGAGGAAGGCGAATAGTCAACTATTTAACTGACGAGCAACGCAGATAGAATGAGTAAGTGGAAACTTAGAAATGTGAATTATTTTTTAAGGCTGCCCCTAGCGCACAGGAATCATCCAGGCTGGACATAGCCTGGGCAATACTCTGTATTGTGACCATGCCTTTATAGTCACCATCATCAACCACAAAAATATAACTGGTATCATTTCTTTCCATCATTGCCAGCGCCTTGATCAAGGGCTCCTTTGACGATATGGTTTCACCCAGCTTGCGCACATAAGGCTCAACCGGATTACAGATAATCTCACGAGCCTTCTCCTCAGAGTTTTCAATACAGGACATCTGGTTTCCCAGTAAGTGGGCAAGTTCAACCATGTGTTCCGGCAGACAGGAAAATTTCATAATATTTTTCAGGGTAAGCCTGCCGCTCAGGATACCCTTTTCATTATAGTAAGGCAGAGCATGCACATGCAGTTTTGCACACTCTGTAAACAAATCACGCACGTACATGCCGGGACGGATAATAATAGTCGGTATTAAAACGCTTTGTATATCCATAGACATGTTAAAGATACCTTAAATAAACATACAGGCTGGCTATAACAATACTTAACAGCATCAGCGGGAAAGCCATAAGCATAAAGCGGATAAAATGAATCCGGTAACCGGCACGTTCAGCAAAGCCGGCCACGATAAGGTTGGCACTGGCACCCACCAGTGAACCATTGCCTCCCAGACAGGCACCCAGTGCCAGAGACCACCACAAAGGCATCAATTGTTCATTACCACCAAATGTCGATGACATTGATTCGATTATCGGGATCATGGTAGCAACAAAAGGAATGTTATCGACAATTGCGGAAGCTATGGCAGATACCCAGATAATAGCCATGGCCGTCATAGTGAGATCGCCTCCGGTCAGCAATAACACCTTATTGGCCAATATATCCAGAAGGCCGGCATGTTCTATGCCGTGCACAATAATGAATAATCCGACAAAAAAGAAAATAGTAACCCACTCAACTTCAGCAAAACTTTTATGCACATTTTCGCTCTGCTCTTCAGCACCGGTATTAATACTGGTCAACAGCAAGAGTAAAGCAGCCCCCATCATGGCGATAGTAGCGGGTTCAAGGTGCAGCGGATGAGCAAAAAGAAAACCGATAACCACCAGTGATATAACCAGTAAAGATTTCTTCAGTAAGGGGATATCAGTGATTGCCTCTTTTTCCTTGAACTGCATAATACGTTCCCGAGCCTCATCAGTGGCATGCATATGGCGTCCCCAGATCAGATAGATAATCAGCAGTGTTACCGGAAAGATAACCACCGTAATCGGAGCAAGATTCAGTAAAAAATCGTTAAAGCTCAGGTTGACAGCAGAGCCAATCATAATATTGGGCGGGTCGCCAATTAATGTTGCTGTACCGCCAATATTCGAGGCAAAGATTTCGGCAAAAAGAAATGGGTAGGGATGAACCTTCAGCTCCCCGGTAATCAACAGGGTAACCGGTGCAATCAACAAGACCGTGGTGACATTATCCAGCAAGGCAGAAAACACAGCCGTCACCAGTGACAGCATCAATAAAATACCCCAGGGTTTGGCGTTTACCTTCTTGGCTGCCCACACAGCAACGAACTGAAATACACCGCTGCGGCGGGAAATCGCCACAATGACCATCATGCCAGTCAGCAGTCCCAGGGTATTGAAATCGATACCCCTGATTGCGGTCTGTTGATTCAGGATCCCCAGACTGATCATCAAACCAGCGCCTAGCAGGGCAACAATTGAGCGATTAATTTTTTCGGTGACGATCACCGCATAGGTGATGACGAACACTATGCTGGATACCCATAAAGGGTCCCAGCCAAATATTACAGTTGATGCATGGGTATCCACTTAATATTCCTTGCTTGACTTATTGTTTCAGGATTCTGCATCTGATTTGGCCTTGAAACATGCCCCGGCTGCATTATCACCCAGAAGATTAATCAACAGTTTAGTCAGAACATCCCAGTTTGATACCATACCGGCCAGTTTTTTCTTTTTGCCTTCCACCACCACCACCACGGGCAGACTGGTCGGACTTTCAAAGAGTAACTGTAACAGTTCCGGTAAGGATGTCTCAGGATTGCACAGGCGTAGTTTGCTGCTTTTTTCCAGTAAATTTGCTACCGGTTGCTGGCCGAGTTCATGCAACCGTTCCTGTATTTTGTCAGTACTGTCGTCCGGCATGAAGTTGATATGCATAAGCAGGCTGTTTTCATCCAGTTTAGCCGCTTTTGGCAGCAGTTCGCGTGATAAACGGCGTAGACTGAACAAGCCCAGAAAAGTGCCGTCATTATCCAGCACTGGAATGTTGTGTACCGAATGTTTACACATGAGGTGTAAGGCTGTTGTTATACTGTCATCCGGTTTCAGAGTAACAAGATCTGTACTCATTATGGTTGTGGCCGTCATAGCCCGTTACCTCATGCATAGTAAAGATTGGATTTTAAGATTATTATATTTTTGTTAAATCTGATGACACTCTAAGCTTGATGCTTTGACAAATATCTGTGATTCAGAAATACGCTGTAGTTTTGAGCCTGAGTATCGACTTCACTGCTGGTGCAAAATGACCCGATACAAGGCGTTCCTCCCTTGAATAAGCAAAAAATGTCAATAGTCTTAGGACAACTGTTACTAAAGTATAAATGGAACAGCAGGACTTTACAAATTTCACTTATTGAATGGGCATTGCCGGCAAACTCAAAGCAATGATCCACAAGAACCCTGGCATTGAGTTAACAGTCAGAAAAAGGTGTCCATTATTAGAACCATAAGGACTGTATTTTGTTCAGTCCGGTGAGATTAATTGTTCAGAATAGATTCGGCCGTTTGTGAAATTTCATTTCCCAGTGTTTGCAGCGCCTTGTTCATAGCAATGACCAAATCCCCATAGCCTGGTCCATTAACAGGCTCAGTAATCAGAGAAACCCTTGTCAAAACGGGTCGATCATTTTTATCAAACACACTCCAGCGGGATTCGAGAGCAACCTCTCCTCCTAATTGTCCATCAAAACGACCGATATCAATAGCAATTTTAAGATCCAACGGAAAATGTCTGTCCTGTGTTGGTATCCAGTAAACCCGATTGGAGGCCAGGTTATTGGACATATTAATGACCAGCATACGGGTAATATTGTCGC
>CBDTVA010000390.1:0-3331 GCA_965363935.1 uncultured Gammaproteobacteria bacterium
GGAGCGTATTCATTACCTTGCCCACCATGATGCTCTCACCGGATTGCTTAATCGCTTTAGCCTGGAAGAGCGACTGTCACAGGCCATAACTATAGCACAGCGCAATCACAATAAACTGGCACTCCTGTTTATCGACATGGATCGATTCAAAACTATTAATGATACGCTGGGGCATCCAATAGGTGATGCTCTGTTAGTTGAGGTGGCCAATCGATTAAAACAATGTGTTCGCGAGTGTGATGTTGTTGCCAGGATTGGCGGAGATGAATTTGTCATTCTCTTAAGCGAGATTAAAGATAGCCTGTTGGTTGCTCCCATTGCCCGATTAATTGTAGAAATGCTTGGCAAACCCTATACAATAAATAATCAGAAAGTTTTTTCCAGCTCCAGCATAGGTATCAGCCTTTTTCCTTCCAATGGTGATAATTATGAACGGTTAATGAAAAATGCAGACAACGCCATGTATCATGCAAAGGATCTAGGGCGTAATAACTATCAATTTTTTACAGAATCTTTAAATGCAGTTGCCGATGAGCGTTTGAAACTGGAAAATGATCTGCGCTACGCAATCGAAAATAAACATTTTGAACTCTACTACCAGCCACAAATATGCACTATTACGAATACAATTTGTGGTGTTGAAGCGTTGGTTCGATGGCACCATTCTAAACAGGGATTTATAACCCCGGATAAATTTATTCCACTGGCCGAGGAAAGCAAGCTTATTGTCCCTCTGGGTTTGTGGGTTCTCGAACAGGCCTGTCAGCAACAAAGTCAATGGCAAAAAGAATACCATAAACGGATAAAAATGGCGGTAAATATATCAGCTCAACAACTTCATGAAACTGATCTTGTTAAAAAAATACAATTGCTTATGAAAACATATAATATGAGTAAAGGAGACCTTGAGCTGGAAATAACTGAGTCAACTGCTATGCAGAATCCCGATGACGCGATTTTGCTTCTTCGTGAAATTCGTGAGCTGGATGTTGAACTTGCTATTGATGATTTTGGAACTGGATACTCTTCTTTAGCCTATTTAAAGTTGTTACCTATTAATACCTTAAAACTCGACAGTACATTTGTACGTGACATTGAATTCGATAATAACGATGCTGAAATCAGTGCTGCCACCCTGGCTCTGGCACATAATCTTGGCCTAAGTGTTGTCGCAGAAGGTGTTGAAACAGCTACACAGAAAGATTTCCTGATTGCACATGATTGCGAAATTTTACAGGGGTATTATTTTAGCAAACCCCTTCCAGCAGATGAGGCTGCGGAATTTATCTTCAGGCAGTAAGTAGTAATCATAATGGTAATTTTAAAATAACCGTTCCTGGCCGAAAAGATTCCTTTGTCGATCAGATGCGGCTGCCCTTAGAAAGGGATTACTGGTCCTTTCCAGGCAACAGTATTACGGGGTATTGCCCTTGCCAATGCACTTTCTGCCGCGAGCCAGCCTTCACAACTATTGCGCCCCCTGCGGCCTCTTGATAGATTAAGCAAGCTTTTGGCTTTGGCATAGATCATAAAAAACAGCAGAATCAGCCGTTGCTTCCATGGCGGAATGGGTGAATGGCTGCATATCAGTTTGTCGTCATACAGTCCCCGGTCGGTTAGTCCGACTGCTCCCCAGGCATACACTTTTACTTTTGTACCTAAAGAAAGACGAGGACCGAGCACTACTGCATCCAATAAATCGCCTTCCAGGCCAATAAGTGCCGGAACCGAACCATAGTTAAACGGGCAGGGTAAAGGAGAGATAAAATCCAGTTCTCCGGTGGAGCCACGTTTCAAAAAACTGCCACGTGGTATTTCAATGATGACCTCAACCCGGGGTACCTGGTTGTGTATATCCACTGAATACTTTGCTGCAGATGACGTTTTTGATTTCTTTGATCCTGTCATTGTGCAGTTACCTGTGAATAAAGCACCGGGAGTATCATCCTTCTCTTTTTTTAATGCAAAATGTCATATCAACAAGCATAATATGAAGTCCGGGTCTGAAAATCAATATATTTCAAAATGGCTGAAATAATCCACTTAAATGCTATAGTTGTAAAGTATTACATTGTGCATTTGTTTAAGGTAGTATTGTACAAAATTAATTCAATAAGAAGCCAGAACTGGTCGGACTGTTGAGACTTGAGTTGAGCTATTTCCAGGAAGTACTATAAATCCCAATATGGCTAAAATTGTTATTATTTATTCGACCACAGATGGGCATACCAAAAAAATCTGCCAGCGTTTACAACACATAATTGAACAACAGAACAATGAAGTCGCATTACTTTCCATCAATGACCATTCTGCAAATGAACTGGAGTCATTCGACAAAATTGTGCTCGGTGCAAGCATTCGATATGGCAAGCACAGTTCTAAAGTGTATGACTATATAAAAAGAAATTCACAGATTCTGCAAAGTAAATCCAGTGCTTTCTTCTCTGTCAACGTTGTTGCACGCAAACCAGGGAAAAGCCAACCTGAGACAAATCCTTATGTGAAAAAGTTTCTCAAACAAATAGCATGGAAACCTGAGAAAGTAGCAGTGTTTGCTGGAAAAATTGACTATCAAAAATACGGATTTTGGGATCGTATTATGATCAGATTCATTATGTGGATTACTAAAGGGCCTACTGATCCTAAAACCAATATTGAATTTACAAACTGGAATCAGGTAGAAGATTTTGCACACATAATTAGTGAAATGTAATTAAAATAAATAGAAATTCTCCAGTTGCATAACACGTGAATATCTTTCAGGAACAGTAATTTAGACGGAAAATGACTATGGAAATTAAAGGAAATATTGTGGATATCAATAGTAGAACTCAAATAAAAAGTTTTAAAGCAATTATTGTGGCATTTTTTGTGGTTTTACTTGCACTGGGCTTTTTTAGTGCCACTTATACCGTGGAGACCGGTACAGTGGGGATTTTGTCCACTTTTGGCAAATATCAGGAAGAATCTGTGATGCCGGGATTGCATGTCAAAATTCCTCTGATCCAGACAGTTCATATTCTCGATATTAAATTACAGTCAGCCAATTATATCGGTCGTCAGGATATTGCGGATAAAAGGGGGGTAATCAATAAACCCTATATTTCGGTGTTAGATAACAAAAACCTACCTATCGGGATAGACCTGACTGTGATGTATACTCCAAAATCCAGTGAAGCCAGTAATATTTTGGGTAAATATGGAATCAATTACTTTGATAAACTGATTAATCCTAATGTCCGGGATGTGGTACGTGATGTGATCGGTAAATATCCAGCGGAACTAATTGCTTCTGATCGGACCGTCATCAGCGGTGAACTCAAAGCACGCA
>CBDTVA010000391.1:0-3329 GCA_965363935.1 uncultured Gammaproteobacteria bacterium
ACCCAGATTAACAAAAGTAAACTCAACTAAACTACTGGTCGCATTGCCTAATAACCTGCCCTGCGGTATCAGTCCCAGTTTATCTGCATAAGCCGCATCAATAACAGACATATCTGCACCGCTATCCAGTACCCAATAATGCTCCTCGCCATTAATTGTTACGGGTAAATAGATGTTATTTTCCACCAGCAGGAAGGGTATGGCTTCAGCATTGATGTTGTTTTCAAATTTGAAATCCTTGACATCATTGTTAGGAATTTCAAACTTTTGCGGATTAATTGACAGGTCTACCAATATTTCATTGATTTGAGTTATAATTTTTTTCCCTGTCGGGGATATGTCAATTTCGTTACGAAAAGAATAAACAATGTCATTGATCTTTCTAAAATCGCTGTAAACGGTTGAAATTTCAAGATAGGGTTGCTTAATGATCTGTTTTAATAAAAAAAAACTTTCTACGCTGATAAAGCTGTAATAGACATCTTTATTGATCGTATTGAGTGTTTCAATCACATGGCATTTTTCGCCATTAACGTCTTTTATACCATTATATTTTAGCTTAAAGTATTGACTATCCTTGTTTATATTTTCATATTTATTTAGTAATTCTCTAATTTTTCGTCTCTTTTTTGTTTCAGGATCCTTTAAAACTAGTAATTTATGATTCAGATCCACTGACCACATTTGCTCTCCGCTGTCACCTTCATATTGTGAAAAAGCCGGATAATGCTCTTCTCTGCGATAGGATATTATTCCCTGTGACCATTGTTTAAAGACTCCATCCATTTCAGCAAATGTTATTTTGCCACTTGTATATGAGCTTTTTTGCTTTTTAAGACGTTCCAATCCACCCACCGCATCATAATGAGACTGGAGGATGGTATAGGGGTCAAATTGCTGGGAATTATTTTGCCGTGAGCCTGCATCCGCATAGAGACAGGAAATATTAAACAAAAGCAATATCGGGAAAAACATCAGGATAATTGCTTTTACTGTGCTTATTTTTTTCATAAACTAACGTAGTGAATTAAACATTAGCGAGGTCTAACCTTCCCTAAGCCAGTAATGGATTTATTGACACTTTTAGGGTTTCCCGAGTAAGTAATATTGCCCATACCCTGTACAGCTACATCCAGTTTATCCAGGGCCTGCACATTAGCCTCCCCGACTCCAGAAACCTTAATTATAACCTTATGTGCAGCCAGCTGCTGCACATTCAATGTTCCTGATCCTGATATTCGAGCATTTAAGGTGCCTACCTGCCCTTTGCCTGACATAGTACCGCTTCCCGACATTTTAATGGCCAGGCTATCTCTTGAAATGTTGTCAAAAAAAATGCTTCCCGTTCCTGACTGTTTTATTCCCGTCAGAAACGGTACTTCAATATTAATTTTTAACGGTTGCTGCGCTGAGTAGCTTTTTCTTGATGTTATTGTAAGTTGTTTATTAATAATATCGTTTGATATTATTTTTACAATATTATCATCACCTTCTATGCTCATGTGATACCGCTTACCTGAAATAATCCTGACATCTGCCACAACACTGATAGCAAGCTTGGTAAAGACCCCGAGTTTGCGCTGCTCTGTAATTAAGTTCCCGCTGCCGCGGATACCACCGGAAGATGAACTTGAACTGCCGGATACTACCGAGTTATCAATGATTATCGAGCCTTCATTCACTGTATTACCCCAATTGAAAGCATGACCAGTAGTACTTGATACCATCCAGATAAACACAAAAATTAAAGGTCTCATATTAATATCCCATTATTAGTTATCCATACGATTTGCATTTAGCTAATAAACAAAATGCCTGAATCCAGGAAAATAAGGTTAGTTATTTTTTATAGTTAATCACTTTAAAGACCACGCGTCTGTTTTCAGCCGCATTTGGAGTAGCCCTGTTGACTAATTCATCTTCGCCTTTTCCAACCACAACCAGACGATCGGCTGTAACATTATAGTTACTCAGATAACGTTTAACCTGCCCGGCCCGCTTTTGTGAAAGCCATAAGTTATAATAATCATTGCCAACTGCATCAGTATGGCCTTCAATAACAAAATAACAATCAGAAAGTTGCGGACTGTTCATTGCGCCAGCAATGTTTTTTATCAAGTTCGTATCCTTTACATTACTCGAATTGGGTTTAAAGGTAATATTGACAGCAACCGATTGTTTATCAGCCATACAGGCACTGGCAGCTTTATTGCCCGCCACTTGCTGATTAAATGATTCCTGTTCTTTCTGAATAGGTTTTTCTACGGGTTTTGGAGTATTCTTTTTTAAACTTATCCCCCTGAACCGCACCTGACTTCCAGAGTCCTGTTCATTAGACAGGTTTTTCTCAGCACCACCCTTTATAAAGGCATTAATAAACTCATCTGATGAAGGGCTATCGCTTTGTAAGTAAACATCTTCCGCATTTGCAGTGAAGCTTAAAGCGGATAAGATGCAAACGGTTATGAATTGCCTTATTCCGACAGTTTGATGAATCAGTTTCTTATTTCTGTTTGTAGTATTAGACATAGTATTTTTCCAGTTTAATTGTGTTAATTTACAGTATTTATCGGCTGTCAAGAATGTAATTATTTGAGTCATTATCTCTAGCTTGAATTCCTGCATCACCATTATTACCATTATAATTATTAGTTTTAGAACCGTATATATAGGTTTTACTGCCTTTTTTGTCATAAAGATAACCAGAGATGTAGCCTTTTTTGTTTTCCGTAATTTCCCCATGAACATAAACCGTGTCTTCACCATTACGGCCTATTTTATAGCCCTCAATTAATTGCTCTTTTTTCTTTTTCTTTACCTGAGTGTGTTTTTTTATGGATCGATTATTTACCTTCTTCACACTTTCATCAGGAGCTTCTATTGTGAAAAGATCCTGTTCCGGCATGCCCCTCATTTTGTGACTGCTAATGGTTGGTGTAATCTTTACAGTACCGGACTTAATCTCTTTTCGCCCTTTGCTGTCTGAAAATAGCTGAGGTTGTTGACTGTTATTATCATCGAGTACAACACCTGCGATCATAATAGTCCCATCTGAGCTATTCAACTCATTTGCACCGGACACATTAACCAGAAATGGCAGAACACCAAGAGTAATAAATATAAAGTTAACTTTTTTCATAAGATTTCAATTATCTTTCAACCCAGCGTGTTACTTTTCCTTCCTTGTTAAAAAACACAACCTGCGTTTGGTATTCCCAAGATTCCACACCAGAATCATATTTTTTTGTACCCAGACATTCCCCACAAGGTTGCCCCCAGGCCGCTCTGACCTGTTCTTTTGTCATACCATAATTTATCATGCTATCAGC
>CBDTVA010000392.1:0-3324 GCA_965363935.1 uncultured Gammaproteobacteria bacterium
CAGGCCTGATACAGCTCATCATATAGCTGCATATCATCCTTATTGTTGAGCAAGGGGCTGTTAAGTGAGAAGTCGTTCAGTAAAACCTCATTAGACTGTGGTATGGACAGGGGTAAATCCGGCTGGTTTTTACTGGCAACAAAATTATCCAGGTGCTGCAAACAGACATATCGTTTGCGTCCCTTGGCAAGGGTGAAGGAAAAATTTAAATTGCTATGCCTCTGAATATCAGGAAGATCCTTGAGCAGGATTTGTTCCTGCAAGGCAATTGTTGCGGTAGAGATAATGAGTTTCTTTTTTTGTTCCCTGGCAATAGGCAAGGCGGCGACAATATAGGCAATGGTCTTTCCTGTGCCAGTTCCGGCTTCAAGCGTGCAAATATGAGGTTGTTCGGGATTTTCCCGGTCGATATTGCCCAGAGTACGGGCAATATCGGCTATCATAAGCCTTTGTCCATATCTCGGCTTTAACTCTTTACTTTCCAGGATATGAGAATAAGCACTTTGTATGGTGGTTTTAAGTTTATCAGTCAACACAGAACAGAGTGTATCATTAATATAATACAAAAAATATAATCATCAGTCAGCCTGAAGTCTATGCAATAATTACAAACTCAGTACCTGCTTTAGGTTTTAATGTTTTAAAAACAGTATCTTATACCTTACATTTAAGGTTAATTATTTCTTCTGTTATCTTGTAGACTTACCGCTTATCGGCCTTGTGTATGCAATTGTCCTTATTTTATTGTGTTTTTTATTATTTTTACTAAAATGAGTAACAACTAATAAGAAATTACGAGAAAGATTAACATTGACCTCTAATCTATTGATTATTTTGCCTTGTATGCAGGGTATATCCAGGTTTTAGCAGTTATTTTCTGGCTTAATCTTTTTAACTTTATGGCAAGGTTTTTTTCAGTGATCTTTTATGATCTCTTTTAGAAAAATCAGGGGTAACAGCTTATGACGGTAAAACACGTTCTGGTCGTTGATGATTCCAAATCTGCAAGATTCATGTTGCGCAAGATGTTGGGTAAAATCAATCTTACGGCAGATTTGGCTGAATCCGGTGAAGATGCTCTTGATTATTTAAAAAGCAATCAACCTGATGCAATTTTTATGGATCATATGATGCCCGGTCTCAATGGGCTTGAAACGGTTCAGAAAATTAAAACAAACCCGCAAACTGCAGTAATACCAGTTGTTATGTACACCTCTCAGGATGGCGAAGAATATGAAAAAAATGTCATTTCTCATGGCGTTGTAGATATTCTGCCCAAACCGGCCTCATCGGATAGTCTTAGCGCTGTTGTTCGAAAATTAAATGAGCTGCCTGAAATTCCCCTGGGCCATATTCAGACTGGGCAGGCTGCTTCAAATGATGCGCATCATATTACCACTGAAGAAATTGAAAAAATGGTCAGACAAACGGCTGAAGCAGCGGTGGCTGCAGCCGTTCGCTATCAGGTGATTGGAACAACTGCCCAGCAATTATCCAAGTTTCGTAAAGAACTCAAACTTTGTGATGAAGACAAGGCAGAAAAGATATCGGAAAATATCTTTGATGTTCGGATTAATTCCTATGCCAATAAAATTACCGATCAAATTCAAAATCATATGACAGAATTGAGTGCCCAACTTAATAATCTGAACACAGATTCAATCAAAAAAATTGATCACCAGACATTGGAAGAAATAAAAAGTGTTGCCCGTCTGGCGTCAACCAGTAAAGCCATAGAAGCGGCCAGGGAAACGGCCAATATGGTTGCACATGAAACACTTATCAGGATTACAGATGAGATTAATGAATCCAATACCCAAATGGCCAAACGCATTACAGTTTCGACCCTTATTGCGTCTGGTATAGGTATTCTATCAGCATTTATAGTATATCTGGCCCTGACTTAAATCAGAACATTATATTAAATCTTCCCTTCCCAAAGAGGCTACTTTTTAAAAAAGAAGTGGCCTTTTTATTTCTTCTGCACTAATATTCATTTTTATTTTTTAAAACCTTTTCATATTAACGGTTGGAATACATCCTATATGCTCACATCAATTGCCCAGAGAATTTCCGAAGAACTTAATGTTAAACAAGCCCAGATTGAAGCCGCTATCAATTTGCTGGACGACGGCGATACAGTACCCTTTATTGCCCGCTATCGTAAAGAAGTTACCGGGAGTCTTGATGATAGTCAGTTGAGGTTACTGGATGAACGTCTGCTTTATTTACGTGAACTGGATGATCGCAGAGAGGTGATTATTAAAGTCATTTCTGAGCAGGGGAAACTGACGCCGGAACTAAAAGGTGCTATTTACGCAGCAGAAACCAAAACACATCTGGAAGATTTATATAAGCCCTATAAGGTAAAGCGCAGGACTAAAGCTCAACTTGCCCATGAAGCTGGTCTGCAACCTTTGGCTGATTCCCTGCTTAATGATCCCGGCCTGGTGCCTGAACAGCAGGCTGAAAGTTACCTCAATTCGGAAAAACAGGTCAATACAGTAAAGGATGCTCTTGACGGTGCCAGACAAATTTTAATGGAAAGGTTTGCAGAAGATCCCAAATTAATAGGTCAACTACGTGAAGATCTCTGGGAAAATGGCATTATGGTTTCAAAGGTGGTGGAAGGTCAGGAAAATGCAGGTAGTAAATTCTCTGATTATTTCGATACCAGGGAGAATCTCGATGCAATGCCTTCCCATCGTATTCTGGCTCTCTTCAGAGGTCGTAAAGAAGGTTTTCTTACTATTAACACGGAACTGGATGAAACCGCTCCTGAACCCCGTGCTTTATCCACAATGGAATATAGAATTGCTCGCCATTTTAACCTTGAAGACCAAGGCAGGGCTGCCGATAAGTGGTTGTTGGAAGTCGTTAAATGGACCTGGCGCATTAAAGTGAAAACATCTCTGGATATGGATCTGAAAAAACGTCTCAGAGAAAATGCCGAGGAGGCGGCTATTGATGTATTTGGAAAAAATTTAAAAGACCTGTTGCTGGCGGCTCCCGCAGGGCAAAAAGTGACCATTGGCCTGGATCCCGGCATACGTACCGGAGTTAAAGTCATTGTTATCGATGAAACCGGAAAATTGCTTGACAGTGTCACTATCTATCCACATGCACCCAAAAATCAATGGGATCAGTCTATTCATATTCTGGCAGACCTTGTCCAGAAACATAATGCTCGTTTGATCAGTATCGGAAATGGCACTGCGTCAAGAGAAACAGATAAGCTGGCTGCTGATCTCATCAAAAAATACCCGCAATTCAAACTCAAAAAAATAGTGGTCTCTGAAGCGGGTGCCTCTGTTTATTCTGCTT
>CBDTVA010000393.1:0-3310 GCA_965363935.1 uncultured Gammaproteobacteria bacterium
ATTTGGCAAAGTAGCTGTTTTGATGGGCGGAGATTCTGAGGAACGGGATATTTCCTTAAAGAGTGGTCAAGCTGCTCTGGAGGCATTACAAAGAAAAGATGTTGATGCCTTTGGCCTGGATTTGCGTTTTAAGCATACTGATCAAGCGGGAAGTATCTGTCAGCAAATCAATGCAGAAAAGTTTGATACCGCATTTATTGCTTTGCATGGACGCGGCGGCGAAGACGGTGTAATTCAGGGAGTTTTGGAAGCTCAGGGAATTCCATATAGCGGCTGCGGGGTTGCGTCTTCTGCTATTGCTATGGATAAATTGCGTACTAAATTACTCTGGTCTGGAAGTGGTTTGCCAACTCCGCCATATGAACTGGTTAAAGCAACTGATGTTTTAGCAGAAAAAGCATTATTAGAAAAGATAGAACAAATTACGCAAACGCTGGGCTTTCCTGTGATGGTCAAGCCGGCACATGAAGGTTCAAGTATTGGTATGAACAAAGCGGATACTACGGATGAATTACAGCAAGCCCTGGTCACTGCGGTTCGATATGATAATGAAATTCTGGTGGAAAAATGGATAGTTGGTGAAGAATATACCGGTGCAGTTTTGGATGATCAAGCTATGTCACTGATTCGACTTGAGACTTCCAGAGATTTTTATGATTATCAGGCTAAATATTTGAGTGATGATACCATTTATCACTGTCCTTGTGGTCTGGACAAAGATCTGGAAAGGCAATATCAGTCTTTGGTCCTTGAAGCGTTCCGCCGTGTCGGTGCGAAAGGTTGGGGGCGGGTAGATTTTATGTGTGATGAACAGGGCAATCCCTGGTTGATAGAAATTAATACGGTACCTGGTTTGACTGATCATAGTCTTGTACCCATGGCAGCAAAAAATGATGGAATTGAATTTGATGAATTGATTTATCGAATTTTACAAACAGCTATAACTTAATAATATGGTAAAAAAAGCAGATAGCCTGTCGGAAGTAACATTGAGCCAGGTTTTGGCTAAATTGTTGTTGAGTCTAACATTGCTTGCATTCATTTTATCAGCCTGGTTATTTGTCAGTTGGTTATATAAACCGGGTAATTTTCCTGTCAGGAAACTGGAGTTGGTAAACAAACTGGAAAATCAGGAGAGCAGTGAGTTGATAAAGGTTGCTGACAGTGTATTGAATGGTGGATTTTTTAGTCTCAATATAAAACAGTTCAGGGCTGATCTGCTGGCTAAATTACCCTGGGTCAAGTCTGTCTCAGTGAGAAAGATATGGCCTAATAAATTAATGCTGTCCATTACTGAACATAAGCCTATTGTACGTTGGTTGTCGGTAAAACAGCTGATGACTACTCAAGGCAAAGAGCAAAAAGGCGCTCATACAGTTAAAGGCTCTGAACTGTTAAGTCGGGAGGGAATAATTTTCCGACCGGACTTAACGCCTGAACAGCAGACATATTTTGATAACCTGGTTTTGTTAACGGGCCCTGAAAATAGTGCTGGAAATGTATTACAAAACTGTTTTCAGATGAAAGATATTCTGCAGCAGCTTGAAACAGGAATAAAACAGTGTGGTATGAATGAGCGGAGAACCTGGATGATCCTTCTGGACAATGGTATTGATATTAAATTGGGTAAAGAGAATATTTTGCGGCAACTGGAACGCTTTGTTTGGGTGTTTTCTGGTCAATTAAGGCAATATATCAACTCGGTGGATTATGCGGATTTGCGCTACTCAAATGGTTTCAGTATTAGATGGAACTCGGAAAATGCTGTTCAAAGTAGTGACTGAGCAATCTAAAGAAAGTGCAAACTAAAAAAAGTGCAAACTAAAAAATGTGCAAACTAAAAAAAGTGGAGCGGGAATAGAAAAGGCATATGACTAAACGAAATGATAAACGTCTTATTGTTGGTCTGGATATTGGTACTTCCAAAGTTTCCGCTATTGTTGCTGAAGCATGCAGTGATGGTGATATTGAAATTATTGGTATGGGTAAACACACTGCACGCGGAATGAAAAAAGGTGTTGTAGTCAATATTGAGTCAACCGTCCAATCAATAAAGCGGGCCATTGAAGAAGCAGAGTTAATGGCAGGTTGTGAAATTCATTCGGTTTTTGTGGGTATCGCAGGAAGTCATATTAATAGCCTGAACTCTCATGGTATGGTGGCAATTCGAGACAAAGAAGTCAGTAGTGATGATTTGGAACGAGTGATGGACGCTGCCAGAGCCGTTGCAATTTCAACTGATCAAAAAATTCTTCATGTATTACCGCAACAGTTTTTGATTGATGACCAGGAAGGTATTCGTGAACCAGTTGGAATGGCTGGTGTTCGTCTGGAAGTCGACGTGCATATGGTGACGGGGTCAGATAGTGCGGTACAAAATATTGTTAAATGTATTCATCGTTGTAATTTAGAGGTTGATGATATAATTCTGGAACAGGTAGCCTCCAGTTACTCAGTGTTGACAGAAGATGAAAAAGAACTGGGTGTTTGCCTGGTTGATATAGGTGGTGGTACAACAGATGTGGCAATTTTAATGAATGGTGCTATTCGTCATAGCAAGGTGTTTCCAGTGGCAGGCGATCAGGTGACTAATGATATTGCTGTGGCTTTACGAACACCAACTAAATATGCCGAAGAAATAAAGATCAAGTATGCCTGTGCACTACGTCAGCTGACCAATCCGGAAGAAACCATTGAAGTTCCCAGTGTCGGGGACAGACCACCCAGACGTTTGGCTCGTCAAGTCCTGGCCGAAGTAGTAGAACCACGTTATGAAGAGTTGTTTATCTTGATTAAGGATGAATTGCAACGTAGTGGGTTGGAAGAGTTTTGTGCTGCTGGAGTAGTTCTTACCGGAGGTAGTTCAAAAATGGAAGGTGCTATCGAACTGGCGGAAGAAGTCTTTCATATGCCGGTCAGAATTGGTGTGCCTCAGGAGATAGAAGGATTGACGGATATGGTTAAAGATCCACGATTTGCAACAGGGGTGGGTCTTATTTTGTTTGGTAAGCAAAACCAGGAGCATAGTGGTTTTGATTTTTCAGAACATACGGGTTTTTCTGCAATAATTGCAAAAATGAAAAAATGGTTTCAGGGAAACTTTTAACATAAAAGAAGTTTTAACATAGGAGAAGTTTTAACATAGGAGAAGTTTAACTCAAGGATGCTGAAATGCTGGTGGTAATTTCAGGTGAATTTGGGTGTTAGTTTTTATTGTTTTAAATCTTTCATTGGCTGTGAAGAAGAGGTAATTAGATATGTTTGAATTAATGGATACTACAAGTGATCGTGCAGTAATTAAGGTTATGGG
>CBDTVA010000394.1:0-3304 GCA_965363935.1 uncultured Gammaproteobacteria bacterium
AGTAACGACTCTTAGTAACGATAGTGTTCAGGCTTGTAGGGACCTTCCTGAGGAACACTAATATAGTCTGCCTGTTCTTTGCTCAGCAGGGTCAGATTAGCACCAATTTTCATCAGGTGCAGATGGGCCACTTTTTCATCCAGATTCTTGGGTAGAACGTAGACCTGGTTGTCATATTTTTCACCATGCTGCCACAGTTCAATTTGTGCCAGCACCTGATTGGTAAAAGATGCGGACATAACAAAGCTGGGATGGCCTGTTGCACAGCCCAGGTTAACCAGACGGCCTTCTGCCAATAGGATGATGCGCTTGCCATCCGGGAAAATTACGTGATCAACTTGCGGTTTGATGTTTTCCCATTCATATTGGCGCAGGGCTTCAATCTGAATTTCAGAGTCAAAATGGCCAATATTACACACTATGGCATCATTTTTCATGGCTTTCATATGATCATGAGTAATAATGTCGATATTACCCGTTGTGGTTACATAGATATCGCCCTTGTCCGCGACATCATTCATTGTCACTACCCGATAACCTTCCATCGCTGCCTGTAAGGCGCAAATGGGATCGATTTCAGTGACCCAGACGGTTGCCCCCATGCCGCGAAAAGCCTGTGCACAGCCTTTACCCACATCTCCATAGCCGCAAACAACCGTTATTTTACCGGCAATCATGACGTCGGTGGCGCGTTTGATACCATCAATCAGTGACTCACGACAGCCATACAGGTTATCAAACTTGGATTTGGTCACCGAGTCATTGACATTAAATGCAGGCACTTTTAATTCGCCGTTTTTTGCCATTTCGTATAGGCGGTGAACACCTGTGGTGGTTTCTTCTGACAAACCTTTAATGTCTTTGAGCAATTCAGGATGATCGTCATGAACTACCTGGGTTAAATCACCACCATCGTCCAGGATCATGTTCGGGGTCCAGCCATCAGGGCCTTGAATTGTCTGTTCGATACACCAGATAGCTTCTTCCTCGGTTTCGCCTTTCCAGGCAAAGGTCGGGATGTTCGCGGCAGCCATGGCCGCCGCCGCATGATCCTGTGTTGAAAAAATATTACAGGAAGACCAGCGAACCTCAGCTCCCAAAGCAGTCAGTGTTTCCATCAACACGGCCGTCTGAATGGTCATATGTAAACAGCCTGCAATACGGGCACCTTTCAGTGGCTGCAAAGCGGCATATTCTTCACGCAGAGCCATCAGCCCCGGCATTTCCTGCTCTGCAATTAATACTTCTTTACGTCCCCAGTCTGCAAGACTGATATCTGCTACTTTATAATCTGCCATTATGTGCTCTTTAATAATTGAATTCTGTTAGTGTTGGAGTTCCGCTAGTGTAGCAAAATTAAGTGATTTATAGACCTGCAGCGGCCTTTAATGCTTCTGCTTTGTCGGTTTGTTCCCAGGTAAATGCCTCTTCTTCACGGCCAAAGTGACCATATGCTGCAGTTGCAAGATAAATGGGGCGCAGCAGGTTTAACATTTTAACCAGTCCGCCGGCACGCAGATCAAAATGTTCTTTAATCAACTCAACCAGCTTTTCATCACTGACTTTGCCGGTGCCGAAGGTATCTACTGAAATAGAAGTGGGCTCAGACACCCCAATAGCATAGGAAACCTGAATTTCACAGCGATCTGCGAGGCCCGCAGCGACAATATTTTTAGCCACATAACGGCCTGCATACGCGGCACTTCGATCCACCTTGGAAGGATCTTTTCCGGAAAAGGCGCCACCACCATGACGCGCCATGCCGCCATAAGTATCGACAATGATTTTACGGCCGGTCAAACCGCAATCCCCTACCGGACCACCGATAACGAAGCGGCCAGTGGGATTAATGTGGTATTTGGTCTCTTTAGTGAGCCACTTTTCGGGCAAAATGGGCTTGATAATTTCATCCATGACCGCTTCACGTAAAGTTTCAGTACTGATATCGTCACTATGCTGAGTAGAAAGCACAACGGCATCAATGCCAACCGGACGATTGTTTTCATAGCGGAAGGTTACCTGACTTTTGGCATCCGGGCGCAGCCAGTCCAGAAGTCCGCTTTTTCTCACATGCGCCTGGCGCTTAACCAGTTGATGTGCATAGGTAATGGGAGCAGGCATTAATACTTCCGTTTCATTGCTGGCATAACCGAACATAAGTCCCTGATCGCCAGCGCCCTGATCATGAGCATCTGTTTCATCAACGCCCATGGCGATATCCGCTGACTGTTTGTCAATGCATGTTAAGACGGCACAGGATTCATAATCAAAGCCCATATCGGAATGGTTATAACCAATTTCCTTTATGGTATTTCGAACAATTGTCTGCATATCGACATAAGACGAAGTGGTGATTTCTCCGGAAATAATCACCATGCCGGTATTAATCATGGTTTCACATGCAACGCGCGCGCTTTTGTCATCTGTTAAGATGGCATCCAGTATGGCATCGGAAACCTGATCCGCAACCTTGTCAGGATGCCCCTCAGAAACTGATTCAGAAGTAAATAAGTGGCTGCTGGCCATAAAAAATTCCTCGTACCCATTTGTTGAGTGTTAACTTTATGTTGAGTGTTAACCTGTTTAACGCACAAGTTTAGTTCTTATTCCCGCAACTTTAAATATTTTTAATAAATTCCCTGCATAGCTTGAAAAAAATTCATACTTTTTAGTGATTAAAGGGTATAAAATAACCGGTTTTAAGCTTAAAAAACAAAACAGGAGCATTAAATGGTCAGTCTTGAGACTCCAATCTGCGATTTTGGTCAGGCAGCGGTCAATTTTTCACTGCCTGATGTGGATGGCAAGCTATGGACATTGCAGGAGTGCTGTGGTGAAAATGGCTTGCTGGTTATGTTTATCTGCAATCACTGCCCCTATGTGAAAGCAATTCGCGAGCGTCTGGTTCGTGACACGGCACAATTAAAAGCGATGGGCATTAATAGTGTTGCCATTATGTCTAATGATCCCAGTCAATACGATGAAGATTCAGCGGAAAATATGAAAAAAATAGCTCGGGAGTCCGCTTTCTCTTTTCCCTATCTACAGGATGCCACTCAGGATGTGGCTAAACAATACGGGGCGGTGTGTACACCGGATTTTTTTGGTTATAATGCCGGCCTGGAACTACAATATCGGGGCAGACTGGATGCTTCCAGAAAAGAAACAGCGCCAGCTGATGCTAAAAGAGAGCTGTTTGAAGCCATGCAACAAATTGCCCAGACTGGAAAAGGTCCACAGGAGCAGATCCCCAGTATGGGATGTTCGATCAAGTGGATTGATTGATATTTATCAACAAGATTGA
>CBDTVA010000395.1:0-3303 GCA_965363935.1 uncultured Gammaproteobacteria bacterium
GTTCATTGTTTTTGAGAGCCAGGGCATTCAATTTACTCCCGGTGCTGCTATTGATGCTAAAGAGACGATTAAATTGGAAGCGGGACAGACACTCACCCTTATTTCACCCAATGGTCATATTATCAAGCTCAGCGGCCCATATGATCAACTGGTCAACAACAGTAAAAGCAGCGCCCAGAAAGGGATTTCCGACACGCTTAAAGTACTTTTAAATGCAGAAAAAACCAATACCAAGGATATGGGGGTTACGCGTAATACCAGTGACATTATCCGTTCCTCCAATAAATACGGCTGGGTTCCTGAGCCCTGGTTGGTCAATATCAAGCGCAGTGGAGATTATTGTGTCTTGCAAGGAAAACCAGTACAGCTTTGGCGTTCAGATACGCAACCTGAAAAATTAAAGCTGAGTATGAACAATGAATATGAAGCCTACAAGTGGATAAAAAAAGATGAAATGCTCATGTCTACTCCCCCCGGAATGCCTATTGTGGATGGCGCAACGTACCAGTTTATTGTGGATAAAAAAACCATTCATACCACCTGGCATGTGATTCCCGACAGCGTAACTTCAGTTGCAACCACTGCTGCCTGGATGGAAGCTTCAGGCTGCCGGGCTCAGGCTATTGCAATGTTAAGGAACTACAAAGATTAACAATATCTTCACCTGTAATAACTACTGAAGCAGTTGTATTTATGACATCAGGCTGCCTTGTTGCAGCTTGATAGTTCGCTGATTCACGCGCCACTCATTTTCATGGTCTTAAAAAGCCCTGAACCTTTCATAAATTACAATTTTCCTATATCCTTGGCGCTTATTATTATCTGCCCGAAATGAGTTGGATGAGCTTATGTCTATTTTTTCCATTGATGGTCTGTGCCTGGCTTTTGGTACCCATGTCCTGCTGGATCACGCCAGTTTTTCCCTGGAATCGGGGGAACGTGTTTGTTTAATTGGCCGTAATGGCACCGGAAAAACAACCCTGATGCGTCTGATTCAGGGCGAAATGCAGGCTGATGAAGGTGATGTTCGTAAAAAAGACGGCCTGATTGTCTCATCTTTGTCACAGGAAGTGCCCCATGAGGCTACAGGCAGTGTCTTTGATATTGTGGCTTCGGGGTTAGGAGATGCTTCCCGGTTGTTACAGGAATATCACCATGTCCTGCATGATGTGGCCAATGGTGATGAAAAAGCACTCAATAAAATGGAAAAGATTCAGCATGATATAGAAGCGGTTGATGGCTGGTCGATGGTTCAGAAGGTGGAAGAAACCATTTCCAGGCTGCAATTGTCCGGTGATGATCTGATTGAAAATATGTCGGGCGGCCTGAAACGGCGGATCATGCTGGCCAGAGCGCTGGTTAACGAACCTGATATCCTGATGCTTGATGAGCCAACCAACCATCTGGACATAGAATCAATCCTCTGGTTAGAAACGTTTCTAAAATCCTATAATGGCTGTGTGTTGTTTATTACACATGATAGAATTTTCTTACAGAATGTTGCTACCCGTATTCTTGAACTGGATCGAGGTCAATTAGTCTCTTTTCCCGGTGACTATCAAACATTCCTGCGCCGTAAAGATGAAATGCTTCATGCAGAAGAAAAAGCCAATGAATTATTTGATAAAAAGCTGGCAGAAGAAGAAGTCTGGATCCGGCAGGGCATAAAAGCCCGGCGTACTCGAAATGAAGGACGGGTACGAGCCTTAAAAGCAATGCGGGATGAACGTAGTCAGCGCAGGGAATTACAGGGTAAGGCCAAACTGGAGCTGGATGACAGGAAAAGTTCAGGAAAACTGGTGGTTGAACTTGAAAATATTAGCTATGAATATGAAAACAAGCCTATAGTTAAAAACTTTTCAACTGTGATTCTACGCGGTGACCGTATTGGTATTATTGGTCCTAATGGAGTTGGTAAAACCACCCTGTTAAATTTATTGCTGGGCCAGCTACCTCCTCAAACAGGAACGGTAAAATTAGGCACCAAGCTTGAAATTGCATATTTTGATCAGTTACGTAATCAACTTGATGAAGATAAGTCAATTATAGAAAATATCGGTCAGGGTAGAGAATTTGTCACAATCAACGGCCGTGATCGTCATGTGTTCAGCTATCTAAGAGATTTCCTGTTCTCGTCTGAGCGGGCAAAAGTTTCTGTCAAAGCGCTATCCGGCGGTGAAAGAAACCGTCTGTTATTAGCCAAGTTATTTACCCGGCCTGCTAATTTACTGGTGCTTGATGAACCCACAAATGATCTGGACAGTGACACACTTGAGTTGTTGGAATCCCTGTTAATGGAATACCAGGGAACCTTAATTATAGTCAGTCACGATCGTGCTTTTTTAAACAATGTTATTACCAGCTCACTGGTTTTTGAATCAGATGGGATCAATGAATATGTGGGCGGTTATGATGATTGGCTCAGACAAAGAAAACCTTTTGCAGCAGAAGCTGCTTCTGTCGTAACAAAAGGTAGTCAACAAGCTGACCACGTATCAGCATCCCCTGCGGCAACGAAAAAAACACTTAAGCTCAGTTATAAAGAACAACGCGAGCTGGATAACTTACCCGCAAAAATTGAACAGCTTGAAAGCCAGCATTTAAAACTTGAAACCGATATTGCTGAGCCCGAATTTTACCAACAGGAGCAAAGTTATGTTAGTAAACAATTGTCTGAGCTTGAAAGCATAAACCAGCAGTTGGAAATTGTTTATGAACGTTGGGATGAACTGGAAGAAAAAAACGCAGGACAATAAAAGTGGAAAATTTATTGAGCTTTTAGTAGCTTCCCCTTCTAAAGAAGGGGAGGCTACTTGTATATTAAATATAAAGGGGGTTGCAAATCAACAAATTAAACCTCCTCAATCCCCCTTTGAAAAAGGGGGAAGCGAAAAAACAGCAATTTATGGATGGGCGCTAATTAACATTTCTGGATTTTAGAATATAGTGCCCGTCTTTTAACTGGGCAAAGTAATCATCAATTAATGGATGAATGATAGGTGCCTTATCGCTGCCCAATTCCAGGTTTTGCTCTGCAACATAGGTCGTATGGATATGGTTATCAACCAGCACATGATACCACGGCTTGTCTTTTGGCGGTCTGGATTTTGCGACCTGTTCATACCATTCATCCGACAATTGCATGGAATCATCTACATTGAAAATAACCCCCCGGTAGTTAAAACGTTTGTGATGAATAATCTGTCCAATTGAAAACTTGGCTTGTAGCATATATTAACTCCTCCCTTTCTTAGGGCAGCCTTAAAAAATAATTCACATTTCTAAGTTTCCACTTACTCATTC
>CBDTVA010000396.1:0-3299 GCA_965363935.1 uncultured Gammaproteobacteria bacterium
TTGATATCTCTGGGCGAATTTTCAGCAACAATATAAAAGTCTATTTGGGTCATTTTTAAGCCATAGCTACTGGTATATAGCCAGGTGGAGCAGAAACTTGTTTTCTACTCCAGCTTGATTCTTTGTTATTGAGTATGTTATTGAGAATTTTTATAGTGATCAATAATGTATTGGGTCAATAATGATACAGGACGACCAGTTGCTCCTTTATTGGCACCGGACTCCCAGGCAACACCTGCAATATCCAGGTGAGCCCAGTGGTATTTTTTACAAAACGCAGAAAGAAACATTGCGGCTGTGACGGAACCGGCTTCCTTGCCGCCAATGTTGGCCAGATCAGCAAAGTTACTTTTCAACTGTTCCTGATATTCATCCCATAGAGGCATTTCCCAGACACGGTCACCCGTGGCCTTGCCTGCATTAATAAGATCATGGCCCAGAGGACTGTGATTGTTGTACAAACCGGCTGCGTGTTTACCCAGTGCAATGACACAGGCACCCGTCAAGGTTGCTACGTCAATGACGACTGCAGGATTAAAGCGCTCGCAATAACTCAGTGCATCACACAGAATTAAACGACCTTCGGCATCGGTATTTAATATTTCAATGGTTGTGCCGGAATAGCTGGTGACAATATCACCCGGTTTGCTAGCCTGTCCATCGGGAAGGTTTTCAGTCGCAGGAATGACCGCAACCACATTCGTTTCAAGCTGAAGTTCTGCAATAGCATTGATAGCTCCTAAAACACTGGCAGCACCACACATATCGTATTTCATTTCATCCATGGCTGCACCGGGTTTCAGGGAAATGCCGCCGGAGTCAAATGTCACCCCCTTACCAACCAGACAAACTGGAGGCGTTGCCGGATTACCATTAAGAAAGCTCATGACAATGAGCTTGGCAGGTTGACGACTGCCTTTGGTAACTGACAGGAAGGCACCCATACCCATTTCTTCCAAATCAGCTTCTTCAAAAACCTCGCTGCTAAGATTGGAATAGACCCGGCTGAGTGTCCCTGCTCGTTCTGCCAGGTAAGATGGTGTACAGATATTGCCAGGCATATTGCCCAGATCTTTGGCCAGTTTGATACCCTGGGTAATGGCCATACCTTCGCGTACAGCCTGTTCACCATCAGCCAGATCACGACGATTGGGTACAGTTAAAACAATTTTACGTAAAGGCCGGCGAGTGGAATCTTTTTTGCTTTTCAGCTGATCGAAGCGATACAGTGTATTTTGTGCTGCTTCTATCGCATGTCGAATACGCTGCGAGCTGTCACAACCCTTGACGGGTAATTCTGTTAGATAAAAAACAGCTTCCATTGAACCGGTATCGTTAAGGGTATTCACGGCATGCGAAATTACTTTTCGAAACTGAGTAAAACTTAGGTCGCGTTCCCGGCCGCAGCCAACCAGCAAAATGCGATCACAGAGTGTATTATTAATGTTATGCAATAAAAGAGTCTGGCCGGGTTTTCCTTCAAGATCACCACGTCGAACAAGGCTGGAAATGTAACCATCGGTCAATTCATCCAGTCTTTGGGCAGAAGGGGTTAAGCGTCTGGGCTCATAAACTCCAACCACAACACAGGCGGTACGTTGCTTTTCGGGACTTCCACTTTTTACACTAAATTCCATATTGACTCCCCTGTTGTTGCCACATTTGATATCATTCCTGAACTCATTATTGTGAATCTGTTAGCCTGCAATCTGCGGTCAAAGTTTACTGCAAATTTCAGCTTAAAAAAATTTGTCGATTGTTTGTAATTATTTGTTAGAGAGATTAGTATCTCATAATACTGTAAGCTGTAAATACGGTTAAAAAATTAACTGGTTATGTGGTATTGCATCCTGGTATTAGTTCTTTATAGTAATTCTTACTGTTATATAAAGAATCAAGATACAGGCCTGTAAAATTAATATATCAGGTAGTTTAACTCAATACATCAACAAATCCAGCAAAATAGATACACAATTTAGAAAAAATAAGCCTGCAAATGGCATGGAATTGTAAAAGGCGAAGCAATAGTGATTATTCGGGATTATATAATTAAAGAGGTCATGAGAACATTTGCCGGTGTTTTTTTAGTGCTGTTTTTGATTATTTTAAGTACTCAATTACTAAAATCACTTGGGGCTGTTGCTAATGGAAAAATTCCCATTGATTTCCTGTTTGCCCTGATCGCTTTGAAAAACCTGGCCAGCCTGACCCTGATATTGCCCTTAACTTTATTTTTAGCTATCTTGCTGGCGCTTAGCCGACTCTATAAAGACAGTGAGATGATAGCCCTGTCATCTTGTGGAATTGGTCCGGGCACCCTGATACGCTGTGTTTTGATAGTAATTTTTACTTTTGTCTTTCTGGAATCGGGGCTGGCTCTGGTAATGGCTCCCTGGGCTAATAATAAAATGCAGGTTGTAGAGGAAAGGTTTAAGGCTGAAGCGGTAATAGAACTGATTACCCCGGGCCAGTTTAATGTATCCAATGACTCCAGCCGTGTTTTATACACTGAAGAAATGCCCGACAAATCGCTCTTGAAGAATGTCTTTCTGCATGTCAATAATGGTGATACAACCAGCGTACTGGCCTCATCTGAAGCTAATATTATTAATGATCCACAACAGGGTGCACGTTATATCGTTTTTCAAAAAGGTAATCGCTATGATGGCACTCCTGGCTCTTTGGAATATCGTCATATTAAGTTTCAGGACTACGGTGTGTTACTGGAAGGTAAAGCCGTGGGAAACATTAAATTTGAACGGGAATCATTGCCATCGCTTGAACTATTTCATAGTGATGATGTCGAATACAAAGCTGAACTTCAATGGCGGATTTCACAAATTCTTATGATGATTATCCTTGCCATGCTTGCGGTGCCCCTGAGTAAAAGTACACCCCGGCAGGGTCGTTATGCTAAAATGGCCGTGGCAATTTTCATTTATATTGTTTATTCCAATCTACTGGTTGTTGCTATGAACTGGCTTCGAAAAGGGGTTGTTGAGCCCTACATTGGTATATGGTGGGTACATCTTACGTTCCTTACACTGTTCTTAATTTTATTTTCCCGCCAAATGGGCTGGTTAAGAGGTTTAAGAGGAAAAACCGAAAATACCATGTCGAACCACAATGAATTTGACGATCTGGTGGGAAATTAATTACGCAATCTATCTTTATATAACAAATAACATACTGTAAACGGGAATATTATGAAATATATAACACTTCTATTTTTATTGAGCATCAGTCAGGCAGTGTTGGCGAACAAGTGTGTAGAGCTATTGCAGAAACAGGATTATTAT
>CBDTVA010000397.1:0-3285 GCA_965363935.1 uncultured Gammaproteobacteria bacterium
TTGTTGCCAAAAGCGGCATATTCACTCCATTCACGATAATTACTGTCATCGAGAATAAAAGCACCGGTAATTGTATTACCGACAATCTGTCCATTATCATTCACCGCATTGGCACTGGTACCATCAATGATTTCAAAACCGCTATCGGAAGACCAGCGAAATGCTGTAGCTGGATATTGATTGGTATTACTGGAGCCAACAACGACTCCGGTATTATTAATGGCATTGGGAACCACGTTTTCGCCCAGATCAATTAATTCATATGCTGAAGACGTCGAAATCACGCTAAGCAAAACCAGTGGAATTAAAGATTTCAAAAAACCTTTAGCGTCACGAATATTGTTGTTCATAATCATTACCTCTGTATTCAATATAGGTTTAATCCCCCATATTTTTATTATATAACTATTTCCTAATATTGTTTGTGATACGGTCTACAAAAACATTACCTGTTTGATCTGCCCGAATGAAAAAGAAGAGATACGTATAAACCGAAGTTTTTCACGTATCATTACGAATAGATTAAAAAAATATTTCCTTTAAACTAAAGCTATAATTAATAAAAACATTAAAAAAACTCAATTTAAGGAAATACTACAATGAAAACTTTAACAATAGCGTTAACTTCTGCTCTTTTTGCTACAGTTGCAATCACTGGTACAGCACAGGCTGACAATGCTTTATCAAGCCTTATTTATGAACAATCTGCAAATATATATACTGATGTCAGCTATAAAGAAAGCACAGCAGCCAGTATTCGCAGCTATGGAGATGACCATAATAAAAACTCAGTCTGGAGTACTGAGTTTGAGCAATATGTAAATCCGCATGATTTCAAACAAGCAGATATTGCCAGTACCGGAGACGTCAATCAATATATGGGCAGTAACCCTACTGCAGCAGGAAAAAGCAGTAGCAATGTCTTTATCTATAATGAAACAGCTGGCGAATATCACTTACAATAAAAATTGATATAGACCCATCCAGAAGGGAGGAGAATACCTCTCTTGTGGATTTCCAGCATTAAAGAAGAAAGAAGTTAAAAGCCAAATAAACGGATGGGCACTGCTTAGGAAAGCTTGAAAAGTTTTTTAATATCGAATTTCGAGAGGCTCATAGCCAAAAATACCACTGATATGATGAAAATAGGCATGTTTTCCCTGCGATTTCCACTGCTGAGTTATTTTTTCATTGATTTTTTTGTATTGTTCCTGCTGTGAAGTGATTGCTTTTGAAACATCCAGTTTTTCCTGAATCGCTTGCTGATTTAACAGGTCAAGCCAGAGGATACTGACACCCATAATATAGTAAGGCCAGCTTTTTTGTATCGCCACAGGCCAGTTTTTATCACTGCTGTCTTCAATTCCGGGGCGTTTAGGCTTATCGGGATCATCAAGATGTATTTTTCCTACAATATTTTCATTGATTAGCT
The DNA here is from genome assembly GCA_965363935.1 of uncultured Gammaproteobacteria bacterium. Classification (GTDB taxonomy): domain Bacteria; phylum Pseudomonadota; class Gammaproteobacteria; order GRL18; family GRL18; genus CBDTVA01. The sequence continues at coordinate 1,433 of CBDTVA010000397.1, forward strand.
TTGCTGATATCGGGTTACTATTGATTTGCTGAAAAATCTTGCGGGCACTTTCTGCTGTGGCATAAAAAATAAAAGAAAATTGATGGCCAGCAGAATCTTTAGCGGCACGACGGTGAAAACGCCATAGTTTAATATCCTGGTGATGATTTTCCAGAACTGGATTGATGATTTGATGCGCAATGATTAGGTTGCTGGAAAAATCAATCGAGTCGAGTTCTTTTTGCCAGACCATTTTAAAACGGGCATACCACCAATAATGTGGTGACTCCACAACAGACCTGGACAGCATTTCAGGTGATACGACCGGATAATTCGAAACGTCTGTGTTGACCGTCTGTACTGAACAGGCACCCAGTAAATAGCTGAATAATAAAAATACTGCAATATATAATCTACGGGTTAAGTTAAAATTGCGGAATTTTTTCTTTGTCGTGCGTTCGACTGAATCGGTCAAAAGGTACTTCTCCATATTGTTGAGTGTTGTTTTTTTATAGCTCAGCTTATTTCTATTTGCAATAAACGGAATTAATTCTTATTTATCACTCAGATTTTAAACATGCGAGTGTATTTATACTATAATTTGAAACTATATCCCGAACATCAAAACACTGTAATCCTTTACAACTGGCACAGCCCGCTTTCTGTTCCCATGGAGAAACGAAATGAGCAATGACGAGACCAATTTCGACAGCATGGACTGGCTCAAGGCCGAACTCGAAGATACGCTGGATGAAGATTTTGAGCTGGAAATGTCCGAACCCGCTTTGTCACTGGAACTGCGCAGGATATACAAGCAGAAGCATCCACCAACCCTTAACCGCGCAACCTATTTCAAGAACCTTCTGACGCTGCAGGCCGAACTCATCAAGCTGCAGGACTGGGTAGTACACACAGGCGAGAAGATTGCCGTTGTCTTTGAGGGCCGTGACGCGGCCGGCAAGGGCGGTGTCATAAAACGCATCACCCAGAGACTCAACCCGCGTGTGTGCCGTGTCGTAGCACTTAACAAGCCCACGGAACGTGAAAAAAGCCAGTGGTACTTTCAACGCTACGTGCCTCACATGCCGTCCGGCGGTGAGATAGTGCTCTTTGACCGTTCCTGGTATAACCGTTCAGGTGTGGAGAAGGTCATGGGATTTGCTGCTCCGGATCAGGTAGAAAAATTTTTCCAGGACGTGATTGAATTTGAACGCATGCTGGTCCGTTCTGACGTCCGGCTTATCAAATACTGGTTTTCGATTACCGATGAGGAGCAGCAGCTGCGCTTTATGATGCGTATTCATGATCCGCTCAAGCAATGGAAGCTAAGTCCAATGGATCTCCAGTCTCGAGTCCGCTGGGAAGACTACACAAAGGCTAAAGAGCAAACCCTGACACGTACCAATATTCCCCAAGCACCCTGGTTCATTGTCGAAGCCAATGATAAGAAGCGAGCCCGGCTCAATTGTATTCATCACCTGCTCGACCAGATCCCCTATGAGGAGGTGCCCAATGAGCACGTCAGTTTACCTGACCGTGTGTTCAACCCGAACTATGAGCGTGAGGTGTTACCACCGGAGCTTCAGGTGCCAAAACGTTACTGATGATTGTAACCATGGAGTCTGTATTGCCGCATAAATTTATTCCTGTTGCTGAATGAGGCGGGAGGTTTGCAGGGCTATTTCCAGTTCTTCATTGGTTGGAATAACCAGAACGATTACCTGAGCTGAGTGGTCCTGAATCTCCATAATATTACCGGCACGGTGATTATTTTTCTTCAGATCGATTTTTATCCCGAGGTTGTCAAGATTTTCACAGCTGCGCTCACGAATTATACTGGAATTTTCGCCAATTCCCCCGGTAAAAATTATGCC
>CBDTVA010000398.1:0-3274 GCA_965363935.1 uncultured Gammaproteobacteria bacterium
GACGCATATTATGTAACCAGAGTCTAAAATCATCAGGCATATCAGGCGCCAGAATGGATTCCAGTGCCTGCACCGCAGACATCTGATAGGCTACCGGACAAATGCCACAGATACGGGCAACGATATCAGGTACTTCATCAAAGTGCCGCCCCTGCAAAAAGGTTTCAAAGTAGCGAGGGGGCTCAAAAATGCGCAATTTCAGATCCTGGATTTGCTCATCGACAATAGAAAATTCCAGTGCGCCTTCGCCTTCCACCCGGGCCAGTACCGGAAACTTAACCGGTATAGTGCTGGTATTAGTCATGGCTATTTCCTTTCCCGGTCTGATTTTCTACTGCATCGCTCCAGTACTTTGCTTCCTGTTGATTGATGACTTCATTGCTGTGAATCATCAATAAACGCTGGGCAATTTCACTATCAACCAGGCCGAAGCCTTCAAAGCGTAACGCCAGAGCATGTGGATTGGGGTTATCCGACAGGCCGTAACAGCCATAACAGGCACGACCGGCTGAGGGACAAAGTGCGCCGCAGCCGGTGGCCGTGACAGCACCAAGGCAGCTTCTTTGCGCGGGGTTCTGGCCGGTGACCAGGGTGCATACCACCTGGTGACGTTTACATTCCAGACACAGCTTGTCTTTTTCCAGCGCAGGCTGCGCTCCTAATAATAATGATTTAATGAGTTGTTTGAGCTGTCCGGGACTAATGGGGCAACCCCATAATTCATAATCCACTTTGACATGCGCTTTAATCGGCTCAGTGCTTTTCAGGCTTTGTATAAACTGTGGCTGAGGATACATATCTGCCAGCCATTGATCTCCATCGGCAAGATTGCGTAACGCCTGTAAACCAGCGCTGGTTGCGCAGGCACCTATACTGATAAGCAGTTTGCTGTTTTTTCTGATCAACTGGATCCGTTCAATGTCTTCTTCGGTGGACACACTGCCTTCAATAAAAGCAATATCCACGGCCTGTTCCGGTGCTACCAGACCGGCTTCCACAAAGTGAACGATATCGACCAGTTCAGCCAGATCCAGAAGATCTGTTCCCATATTCAGAAACGCTAACTGGCAGCCGTCACAGGAAGCAAATTTATGTACCGCTACACTGGGTTTGCTGCTGGTTGTGCTCATTAGAATCCCTCCCTGAAAAACCATTGCTCTACTTTTGGGTAATTGAACACCGGGCCGTCCTTGCAGACAAATTGTGAGCCATGCTGGCAATGGCCGCAGTGGCCTACGGCGCACTGCATATTTCTTTCCATGGTCAGCCAGATTTGTTCTTCGCTTAAGCCCCGCTGCAATAATTCACGTATGGTTGCGGACATCATAATCTCCGGACCGCAGAGCATGGCAATACTATTAGCGGGATTAAAGCAGACTTCATCAAACAAATCGGTCACGTGACCGGAGGACCAGCTCCAGCCAGGCAAGGTCTGATTGGCAGCCAGAGCAACCTGGGTGTTTTCTAGACTGGCCCATTGTTCATATTGTTTTTTCCAGATTAAGTCATTACTGTGCTTCACACCCTGCATAATAACCAGCCGGCCAAAGTCTTTCCTGCGCTGGACAATATAATTGACCACCGACACCACCGGAGCACAGCCTAAACCGCCAGTAATAATTAAAATATCCTGAGAGTTAATTTCATCAATGGGCCAGTAACTGCCATAGGGGCCGCGGATACCAATTTGATCCCCCGGCTTGAGTGCCTGCATGACCCGGGTCACGCGTCCCACGGCGCGAATGGTGTGATCCATTAAATTATCTTTGGTGGGATCAGAAACAATGGAAATAGGCACTTCACCCACTCCCCAGACATAGAGCATGTTGAACTGTCCGGGTTTAAAGCAGTAGGAGCGGTGAATATCCGGATCAGTAAAGCGTAAACGCAGGGTGAAGATATCGTGGGTTTCCTGTTTGTTCTCAACGATTTCCGCAGTGCAGGGTAAGTAAGGATTAGTTGACATGGCAGCTGTCCTCCTCACATAGAATGGCTAATTCTTCTGTTACATCGATGCCAACAGGACACCAGCTGATACAGCGGCCACAACCGGTACAGCCACTACGGCCATACTGATCATGCCAGAAGGAAAATTTATGGGTCAGCCATTGCCGGTAATGCTGGCGGGTTTCTTTGCGAAAAGTAAAGCCGGCAATATAACTGTGTTGTGCGGTAAAGCAGGAATCCCACTGGCGGATATGTTCACTGCTGTTCAAATCCAGCGCCGGTTCATCGTATTCACTGTGGCAAAAGCAGCTTGGGCAGACCATGGTACAATTACCGCAGCTCAAACAACGCTCGGCAACCTGATTCCATTGTTTATGATTCAGGCGATGTGCCAGTAGTTGCGCAATGGGTTTGTCCGGCAATTGACGTGTCTGTTCTGCGGCATTGTCCAGGCGTTGCGTCTTTTCCCGTTGTTGCTGCTCGGTGACAGCACTGAGGTCCATCTTTTGCTGCAATTGATGGATAAGATTTTCCCCTTCAGAACTGCCGCATGCGAGCAAAAAATCGCTGTCCAGTTCCGTCAGTAGCAAATCAAAATTCTGTCTGACTTCAGGGCCATCCCGGGTCGAGGCACAAAAACAGGTTTCAGTAGAGCGATGACAATTGACCGCAACAATTAATAAATTTTCTCGATGCTGCGCATAATAGGGATCATAATAGTCGCCCTCAAGAAAATGCTGATCCTGTAATTTCAGGGCAGCCAGATCACAGGCTCGGGCACCAATAAACGCCAGAGGTTTCTGTTTCGGGTTTTTATCCGCGAGGCTTACTTTGAATCGGGTCTGGCCGTCTTCTTTGTGTACCTTCCAGAGTTTTTCCTGTGGCTTGAACAACCAGGGTTTTATACCTTGCGGCCCCGTAGTGACAGAAAAATAATCCCTATGTTGCGGACTAAATTCCAGACGATATTCACCGGGTTTCTGATGATCAATATAGCCCATGGGTAATTGAGAAAGCTGGGTCAGTTCTGTAAAAACCAGTGCCTGATCAGAAATAGTGGGACCAATGCATTGATAAGACTGATTTAAAACATCCAGTACCACCTGCAAATATTGTTTAGCAAACGAGTAGGTAATATCCATAATTAATACCAGACTATTAATGTCATTCCTAGTATATACATTTTTACTATAAAAGTCAGGAACAGAACAATATTATTCAAAAAAAGACATAAAGTAAGTAAAATCCTACAAATATTCTGCTATAAACATTAACAGACATGGAATAAAATCCTCGCCTGTAACGTCTAAAGACTGAACCGAAAAAA
>CBDTVA010000399.1:0-3274 GCA_965363935.1 uncultured Gammaproteobacteria bacterium
AAATAAAACAGGCTGCGTGTTTTTATAAATGCAATTTTTCAAGCTTAGTCTCAGGATGCTCCGGGCAGGAGCTCTTATCCTGCCTGTATTATCATTCTTCATGATTTCAGGCTGTAGTGTTACACAGCCCAAACCCTCAGATGATCCCACTTCTCCTGAAGACAGGGGAAAGCAACAGAATATGGCTGCCTTCCCCGATACCTGGACAATACTCGGACGTATTAGTGTGGTGAATGAGCACGAAAACTGGTATGCCAGGTTTAACTGGGGCCAGCAAAAAGAAGATTTTCAAATCAGCTTTATGGGTCCATTGGGTGAAACAGAATTACAAATTAGTCAGATAGCAGAAAATATACAGCTTAAGACGCCCTCTTATGAACGAACCAGTGATGATCTTGAACAGCTGCTTTTTCAGGAAACTGGCTGGAAGTTTCCGGTGACATTCCTGCGTTATTGGTCGCATGGAGTCCCCAACCCCAATATGGCTGCACAGATAAAATATAACGAGCAGCAGCAAATTAGTGCTATTGACCAGGCTGGATGGCATATACAATACCCGAAAAGAATGCAGGTGGATCAATATTGGCTGCCAAAAAAAATAATTGTCACTGAACAGGGTGTTAAAATCAAAATAATTATTACCAGCTGGCGGCTTGGGGAGTCACTAAACTGAAAGAAAAAAACATAAACTGCACTCCTTTAGACGGCACAATATTGATAAAGGATGAGAAAGAAATTTGACCAGAATATGGCTGGCACCAGCCAAAATTAACCGTTTTTTGCATATTACCGGTCAGCGGGATAATGGCTATCATGAACTGCAGACCGTGTTTCAATTTCTGGACTATTCGGATGAATTAAGTTTCAAGATCCTTGACAATAAGCAAATCCGTCACGCTAATCCATTGCCTGGCGTTAAGCCGGAAGATGATTTAACTATTAAGGCGGCCAAATTATTACAGAAGCAATCGAATTGCCAGCAAGGCGTGCAAATCAGTATTACCAAGCGTCTCCCCATGGGCGGCGGATTGGGCGGTGGCAGTAGTGATGCGGCGACAACACTGGTTGCCTTGAATCAGCTTTGGCAGCTCAAACTGGATATGTCAAACCTGGTAAAACTGGGTGCACAACTGGGTGCAGATGTGCCCATTTTTATTCATGGTTTTGCAGCATGGGCTGAAGGAGTGGGCGAGCAGGTTTCTGCTATACAATTGGATGAACCTTATTTTGTGGTACTAATCCCTCCTGTTTCCGTGTCAACAGTGGAGATTTTTTCCGCACCGTCACTGCAGCGAAACTGCACCCCGATGGATATCAACAATTTTTTATCCGGTGATGGCAGCAATGTCTGTGAACCTGTTGTGCGTGAACTTTATCCGGAAGTTGATCAAGCCATGCACTGGCTTGATCAGTTTGCTAAAGCCAGAATGACCGGAACGGGAGCCTGTGTTTTTGCGCCTGTGGCCTCAAAACAGGAAGCACAACAAATTCTGGCACAAAAGCCGGGGCAGTTTGACGGTTTTATTGCCCAGGGACGAAATATTTCCCCGCTGTACCCATTAAAGTAGAAGAAAATTTAAAAAAATTTAATATTGGGTGTGACAATGAGATTGTTTCAGCGTATAATCCACCCACATTTTTGGTAAGGCGTCATTTTTCAAAGTGATAAATTACTCTTTAATCACTAACAGGCTTTTGAAGTAAGTTTTTTTACATTAAAACTTTTTTTAAAAAGAAGTCTGGATTAAATGTTCGGTTATTATTGGGCCGTCGCCAAGCGGTAAGGCACCAGGTTTTGATCCTGGCATGCGCAGGTTCGAATCCTGCCGGCCCAGCCACTTCCTCAATCTTCAGCTTAATAAATAGCCTCAATACACTAACCAGTAAACGAAGCATTGCAGAAAATTATTCGGATGCTTTAATCGGGATCTTTAACTAGGTTGTTTTTTTGATTATTGCTACAATTGACTGACGTAATTTAATTTATTTCCATCTGGGGAACACAAGGTGTCCGATTCAGACATGATGGTTTTTTCGGGAAACGCCAACCCGAAACTTGCACAAGATATTTGTAAACACCTGAACATACCTTTGGGTAGGGCTTATGTCGATACGTTCAGTGACAGTGAAATCATGGTTGAGTTAATGGAGAATGTGCGCGGTAAAGACGTATTTATTATCCAGCCAACCTGCCAGCCTGCAAATGATCATCTCATGGAATTGATGGTAATGGCTGATGCAATTCGTCGCGCATCAGCCCGGAGAATAACCGCAGTTGTGGCTTATTTTGGCTATGCACGACAAGACCGGCGCCCGCGCTCTGCACGTGTTGCCATTACGGCAAAAGTTGTTGCTAATATGCTCACCGGAGTTGGTATAAACCGGATGTTAACGGTAGACCTGCACGCTGATCAGATACAGGGGTTTTTTGATATCCCGGTGGACAATGTTTATGCTTCGCCAATTCTGCTCGGTGATATCTGGCGTCAAAAATACCCTGATCAGATGGTGGTTTCACCGGATGTGGGTGGTGTCGTCAGGGCCAGAGCCCTTGCCAAACGTCTGGATGATGCTGATTTGGCCATTATTGACAAACGTCGCCCCAAAGCCAATGTGGCGAAAGTAATGAATATTATCGGGGATGTTGAAGGGCGTTCCTGTGTTCTGATTGATGACCTGGTAGACACCGCCGGGACATTGTGCAAAGCGGCCACTGCCTTGAAAGGGCAGGGTGCGGCTACAGTGATGGCCTATATCACTCACCCGGTACTATCAGGGCCGGCAATTGACAATCTCAATTCTTCTGAGTTAGATTTTCTGGTGGTGACTGATACAATACCATTGAGTGAAGAAGCAAAAAAATGCAAAAAAATACGTCAACTCAGTATTGCCATGATTTTGGGTGAGACAATGATTCGAATTAACCGGGAAGAGTCGGTTAATTCATTGTACATGGATTAACCCGGTTTGCTGCGCTTAGGCGTATAAAGCCTGGTTGAATAGCTGAAATTGAAGAATACGGGGGAATTACACGGCCCCCTTCGCTCTGCTATTGGTCGCGATGGCAGAAATTTGTGGTCTGGTTTTTAGTCTTTTGCCTTAACTTTAGGGCGGAATATTGGGTCAGACATTAATTTTTTATTTTGGAGATAGACAACAATGAGTTCTAATTTTACTCTTGCTGCAGAACTGCGAAGTGATACAGGGAAAGGTGCGAGCCGCCGCCTGCGTCAGACTAACAGAGTGCCTGCAATTATTTATGGTTCTGACAAAG
>CBDTVA010000400.1:0-3255 GCA_965363935.1 uncultured Gammaproteobacteria bacterium
ACAGACTGGGTCCTACTACGGATTTAGTTAGCTTATTGTTCATTTTATTCTCCTTTCAATTATTCTTGGTAAGAATAAACCACATGAAATGTTTCCATATAAAACAAAGCATATTTAGTACCAATCATATAAATATGTTATTTATCAATTAGATATTGCGTCGTTGAAAAGAATAAGGTATAGAAAATAGAGCGCCTGTAAAATAATATGACAAAAAGTAAGGGATATATACCCTAATGGGTATACTGATTACCCCAGGGACTAGTTTAGGTAGAATATAAGGGACTTTAGCGGTGGAAATGACGAAAAGGACGGTTGTTATTGTAAAAAAAATTGACATTTATATGTTTTTCTGAAATCCCTTTAATTTATCTCCGGTTCAGGTTAATTAACTGACAGACTTCCTTGATGCCAAGCAGAATTCTTGGCGTATGCCGAACCAGATGGTCCGGGTTAACAGCATAGAGACGGTTGTTTTTTACCGCTGAAAGAAATGGCCATTGCTGCCAGCGTTTCAGCCACAGCTCTGAAGTATCAGCCATACCGGTGGCAATAATAATTTCCGGGTTAAGTTCCAGAATCGATTCCATATTAGGAGAATAGGTCAGACTATTGGCCTGTGCAAAGATGTTTTCTCCGCCACACAGAGAAATTACTCTGGATATTAAATGCTCCTCATTGACGCTCATAACGGGATTGTTCCAGATTTGAATAAACGTGCGCGCCTGTTCTTTATTAATGGCGGTTTTGTAGCGCTGTTTCAGTTCATTTAATTGCCGGGTGAAATTCCGGGCATATTGTTTTGCGATGTCATTGGTAGCCATTAATTTTCCTAAGCGTATTATGGTGTCAGGAATATCCGTTAAATCCCTTGGTTCACTGATATAAACCGTCAGTCCCAACCTTTTTAATTGTTCAATCTGATGCTTGGGATTACCACTTTTCCAGGCGATGATTAAATCGGGTTGCAGAACAAGAATACCTTCTATATCCAGAGCGTTATAACTGCCGATCCGGGGCAGAGTTTTTGCGTGTTCAGGAAAATCACTATAACTGACAACTCCTTTAATAAAATCCGAGCCACCTGCTGCATAAACCAGCTCAGTGAGCCCCGGTGATAAACTGATGATTTTTCGAGCGGGTCGGGTAAGGGTAATTGTCTGTCCGGTGTCATCGTCTAACTGGATTTGAGCACTGGCGGGTGTGTAAAAGACAGAAACACTTAGTAGCAAAAAAAAGCTTAATTGCAGGTATTTTTTTTTCATATTAACACTATTTACTACTGGCATTGAGGTCAGTTTTGCATCGGGATAAAAAGAGTATGCTGCTGATCACTGAGTTGCTGAACAGTACAGCCATATAATTCGCTCAGATTGTCAGTGGTGATAATATCAGCTGTTTTACCTGCCAGCCATTGACCGTTATCAAAGAGCAATAACATATGATCACAAAAGCGATAGGCCAGATTGGGATCGTGAATCACCATTACACCGCATTGGTGACCCTGATAAAACTTATCCTGTAACAAGGAAAGCATATCAAGCTGAGACTTTATATCTAAATGATTCACCGGTTCATCCAACAGATAATAGTCGGGATCCTGTGTCAGCAGGGTGGCCAGATTAACGCGGCGTTTTTCTCCACCAGAAAGGGTGTTTATCTGACGTTGAGAAAGATTTGCCAGGCCCACTTTTTTTAATGCCTTCAGGGCAAGCAGTTTATCCTGACTGTCTTCCCACTGCCAGTTATTGAGAAATGGGTGGCGCCCGATTTCAGTGGCTTCCAGGACGGTAGAGGGGAAATTATATTCGTATTCCTGTAACATCATGCCAACTCGCTGTGCCAGCTCAAGACCCGTGTAGTCACTAATATTTTTGTCGTCCAGCAGGATGGAACCCTTTTGTACACCACGCAGACCATTTAGAGTGTGCAGTAGAGTTGTTTTGCCTACGCCATTGATGCCCATAATGCCCCAGAACTGACCCGGATTGAATGTAATATCCAGCTCTCTGCAAATGGTTTTATGAGCAATCGAAAGGGACAGTTTGTTAATTTCTAAAGACATTAACTGCTCCTCCTTAGCAGGTATAAAAACAGCGGGACACCAATCAGAGCAGTCAGTACACCAACCGGTAACTGCTGTGGCGCAAGTACTGTTCTGGCCAGAGTATCGGCAATGATCAATAAAGAGCCTCCGGTCAGAGCACTTGCCGGTAACAGTAAGCGATGATCAGTGCCGATGATCAGACGCACCAGGTGAGGGATCACCAGACCAACAAAACCAACACTGCCGGCTAATGTAATGGCGCCGGCAGTGAGTAAAGAAGAAAGAAAAAATATTTGCAGTCGCAAGCGCCTGATGTTGACTCCCAGACTGCCGGCCTGCAAATCACCCCATAATAAAATATTCAGCTGGCGACTAATGGATAAAGAAAATATCAGTCCAATCAGTAAAATAAAATAGGCCGGAAGCAATGGACGATCATAGCTGAGATCACCCATAAGCCAGAATAACATGCCATGGATTTTTTCAGCCGGGGCAATAACCAGAGTAAAACTGATCAAGGCTCCCCAGCCTGAAGCCAGAATAATACCGGTCAGTAATAGCCGGGAAATGGTCCAGCTGCCCTTGCTATGGGCAAATGAAAAAACCAGAAAAATCGATATGAGCGCACCCATAAAGGCACTGCCGGTTAATATAATGCTGTTTACACCGATGAGCATGGCCAGTAGAGCGGCAAGGGCAGAACCTCCGGAGACGCCCAGAACATAAGGGTCGGCCAGCGGATTTCTTAATAGAACCTGCATCAGAACACCGGCCAGTGATAATAGAGCTCCTGCGGCAAACGCAGCTAGTGCTCGTGGTAAGCGAAGCTCAAATATCAGGCTTTGCTGCAAAGGAGAAGCTGTGCCGTCTAGAAGTGAAAAAACAGCCTCTGCTGAGAGGCTTGCAGAGCCCTTAAGACTGCCGGGTCCCACAGATAGCGCAAAAATAAAACTGATGAGTACCAGAAGAATAAGACTGCTTAAAAATATGAATTTATGTTGTTTTAACATGAAGTAGTCAATATTTTGGACTCATCAGCAGAGACTTTCGTATATCTAGAGCTGATAGTGAATGGATGCAAAAGCAAAACGATCCTGGGCATAAAATGGCAGCCCGGTAAACGATTGGGTGGTTGCATATTGCTTGTCAAACAGGTTATCAATTTTTGCTTTTAGCGTCCAATGTTGATTGATCTCCCAGGCCCCTCT
>CBDTVA010000401.1:0-3221 GCA_965363935.1 uncultured Gammaproteobacteria bacterium
CAGGCAGATCGGCCGACTTATTTTACCAAGACGTTTGCTCAATTCAATATCTTCCATGAGCTCCATTTGCGGCATTCCACCAATATCATTGTAGAGCGTCCGCGAAACAAAAATGGCCTGATCCCCCGTGGCAATCCCCGTCAGACAGGAACGCCAGTTCATCATTTGCTCGATTATTCGAAACAGCCAGTGAGAACCTGACAAATGAACATTAAAACGTCCCCAAAAATAATGATTGAATAGTGCATTTAAAATAATTTGATCGGCCTGTTCAGGTAATTGGGTGTCGGCATGAAGAAACAAAAATACCTGTCCGGTAGCCATTTTTGCACCGAGTGCCTGCTGCCTCGCTCTTCCCCTGTCTGAAGACATCATCCGATCCACATAAGGACGCGCCAGAGCAGCGGTAGCATCCTGACTTTTACCATCCACCAGAACCACTTCATGACCTTGCTCACGCAAAGGCTGCAATTTTTGCAAAAAAATCTGGATTGTGTCTGCTTCGTTCAGTACCGGAATAATAATGGAAATCTTTTGCCACATGGGTAGGACTGAAGAATTGATCAGCTAACTTAACGCGCCACCGCAACTGCTGCCCTGCCCGGCAGTACAGGCATAGCAATGCCCCGCGACAGTAATTTCCTTATTGTTCAAATCCTCCAGACTGGCGTTGCCTATATGCAATTTTTCACTCCCCTGGTCAGTTGTGCCTGTGAGCGGCAGGCCCAGCATCTGATTGAAATCACAGTCGTAGAGGTAGCCCTGCCAGTCAACACTGAGTTGATAGCGGCACATAACTGTTTCCAGATTATCCTGATGATAAGCTTCCTGAAGCAGTTTCATATAAGGATCAAACTCATTTTTGGAAATCAGCATACTGCCAAAACGTTTTACCGGAACATTGGTAATGGTAAAAAGTTGATTAAAAACAATACCAAATTCACTGTATAAAAAAGTCTTATAGTCCTTCTCCAGCTGTGCCTGTTCGGGTGACAGGGAAGCACCCTGAGGATTAAAGACCAGGTTTAATGTCAATTGACTGTCCTGCTGACCATAACCAAGACGATTAAGCGTTTTTAAAGCCTCGATACTACTTTTAAAAACACCTTTACCTCTTTGTTTGTTAACATTATCTTCAATGTAACAAGGCATTGAAGCAACAATTTCAACATGATTTTTGGCCAACTGCCGGGCCAGATTTTCATAACCTGGCTCATTTAATATTGTCAGGTTACAGCGATCAATAACTGTCACACCCATATGATGCAGAGTCTCGATGAGCTTAACAAAATCCGGATGCATCTCTGGCGCACCACCGGTCAAATCCACCATTCTGATCTGATTGTTTTTTATAAACTCCAGTGTTTGGGATAGTACCTCATGTGACATCTCTTCTCTGCGGTTTGGACCGGCATTCACATGACAATGCTGGCACTGTTGATTACAACGATAACCCAGGTTAATTTGCAGGATATCAATCTTTTTTCGATTAATTGCAGGGAAAGAAATATTATTCAGCAGCGGCAGAGTTTCAAGCATTTTTTAGCACAGATTGTTTAGCACAGAAGCTTAAGCACAATTTTTAGGGTGTAAAGCAAGTTCAAGGAAAATGATTATATCCTCAAACAGAGTCTATAACCAGACTCTTGCTCACCCGATCGTATTTAATCAAACTAAGGCTACCCTAAGGCAGAGTCACCAATTGATCAAAATTGGCACTTTCCAGTATCTGAGTCACTTCGTCATTAGCATTGATAATTTTAATGCGGTTCTTATTACGTTCAACAAATTCCCATAACGCAATAATCATACCCAGGGCAGAAGAATCCAGATAATCTGAATCTTTAAGATCCAGAACATAGCTTTGCACCTGATCAGTATCCGTATAGGCACGTCGAAATTCGGATGCCAATGGAAACTGGAACTTTCCAATTATCTTAATGGTTAATGCATTTCCATCATCAGATAGGTTGGTAAGAATTGACATCTGTACTAAGTCCTCTCTAAATATCCATCTTTTCTTCAGTTTATCAGGCAGGAAAATCCTGCTTGATCTAAAAAATCAGCCAGATCCAAAGACCTGAGAGACAATCAAATTAGTTTTTGCAAAGCATCACAAATATATCTGTCTATGATGATACTATAGAGCTAAATAAAAAAAAAATCACTAACTCCAGAATAAAATATAACAATTCTGTTTTAATGCTTAATATTTAAACAAATAGCAATTTGCCCAGTACCCTGTTATTAAATCTGCTTAAAATTCACAGAATATTTAATTTTGCCTAAAAAATACGCATAAAAATAACTTTAAATAGACTGGTAATAGTTCCGCAATAAATCTGCAATAATTTATCCACAAAACCTGTGGATAAGTCTGTGCATAACCACTTAATATCTTTCTCGAAACAGCATTAATATTATAACAAGCACAAACTGGTCATTTTTTAACCACATACAATAATATTTATATTTCAATGCCTTATGCGTGTTTTTTACAATCAACATGACATAAGAGTCCTAATTCCATAGATTTAAACTTAAAGTGAATTATTGTCGCGGATAATGTAGCAATATGTCAGATTCAGATGACAGCAAATACTGGCCAGGAAACCTGCCATACAAGTTACTTATAAAAAATATAAAAAGCACCCTTTAACGGGCTTTCGAGAGGTAAGCAATTATATTTTTAAGGTTCAGCTCACTTATAGTTATGCTGCAAATATGAAACCCTGTGTTTTGCACTCAGAAAGCCAGTTTTAAGTGCTGTTTTATATGGTAAAGCTCTAACTTTTATCAGACCCTGTTTTATTGCCTTTTTTTGCAACAGACATTTTTGCAACAGACATTGCTGTAGCACATTCAACGATAGTTTTTGCTGCCAATTCATTCAATTCATCACTCAATGACTCACTTTGCAATTGCTGAACAAAATCAGAAAAGTTTTTTGCATTTTCATCTTCATCCACTTCATATTTTATTTTCAAATGAGCAAGAGTGGTACCCAGCAGCTTAATACAGGTCGCCAGCTGTTCCTTATTTGCCTGATTCAGTGAGTCATCCAGTAACAGGTTTAGACGGCTGATGTCGTCCAGGGATAATTTCTTCATTTGTTGCTCAATCTTTTATAATAGGAATTAACCAATGAGACCAGGTTTAGCATTCATTACTTAACTCTGGTTTTAACTCTGGTTTTAACTCTGGTTTTAACTCTGGTTTAA
>CBDTVA010000402.1:0-3215 GCA_965363935.1 uncultured Gammaproteobacteria bacterium
GTTTTTTGCCTGTGCTCATCATCAATAAGCAGTTCTTTAATTTTATTCATAATTCCTCAGATTTCTTATACATAAACAAAAGAGATGGTTAAATAATAACAGTTCAGAAGCAATAATACTAATTATTAACCTGCCGCTCTATTCCTTGTAGTGACCAGGTGTCTCACATTCTACTGTGCAAAACTCAGGACTGTTTTTCAAAGGTTCAGGACTGTTTTTCAAAGGTTCAGGACTGCTATCCAGCCTCATGGCCGTTAAACTGCCGCCCCAGAGACAGCCGGTGTCCAGAGCGTAAACATTGGGGTGGCTGGTGTGGCCATATAAGGTAGACCAGTGACCAAAAATAATTTTTAAA
The DNA here is from genome assembly GCA_965363935.1 of uncultured Gammaproteobacteria bacterium. GTDB lineage: Bacteria > Pseudomonadota > Gammaproteobacteria > GRL18 > GRL18 > CBDTVA01. The sequence goes on from CBDTVA010000402.1 coordinate 356, forward strand.
TCGCTGCTTTTTCGTTCCGGTGCTTCATACCAGGGGATATAGCCGTCTTTTTGACTGCCAATAGCGCCCTTGTCATAAAAATTGAGTTTACCTTTGGGTTTGCAATAGCGCATACGGGTAAAACAATTGGTAATAAAACGCAGTCTATCCCAGCCTTTGAGATCTTTATGCCATTTTTTCGGCTTATCACCAAACATATTTGCCATAAAAAAAGCGTAATCATCGCCCTGCAGGACCTTTTCCACCTCGCGGGCACAGAGCTGCGCTGTTTTTAAATCCCATTGCGGCGGCAGACCTGCATGGATCATAGTATAGCCTAGTTTTTTATCATGATGTAACAAGGGGCGATGGCGTAGCCAATGAAGCAGTTCATTTCGGTCGGGAGCTGCAAGAATATCATCTACGGTATGGTGTTTGAGTTTTTTGCTGCCTTCGGATAGAGCCAGCAAGGTCAGATCATGGTTACCCAGAACACAAATAGCACTGTCACCGAGATTTTTGATATAACGCAGTGTTTCCAGTGATTTATCACCCCGATTGACCAGATCACCGGCGAACCAGAGGGTATCTTTGTGTGGGTTAAAGGAAATTTTTTCCAGAAGAAATTCCAGAGCATCAAAACAACCCTGAATATCACCTATGGCGTAGGTGGCCATTACTATTATGTGCCTTTTCTATTGGTCAATTATGTTATGAAGACATTTATCCAGTTCATTCAGGTTAGGATAATGGATTCTCTTAGGATAAGATAATAGCATTTATTATGGACAGAGTGCAGTAGATTAATGATGAATGAAGCAATTCCTGGTGACTTGGAAGATCACCAAAAAAGTGCGCAGGAAAGTTTTCTCAATGCCATTAGCGGTACAGAACTGAATCAACTGGCGGATGAGACAAATAAAAAGAGCCTGCAGCAGTGGATTAAGCTGCTGGTCTGTAGTGATTTTGCTGCCCGTCAGTTTATGCGTCATAAAGCGGCCATAACAGAGCAATGGCTGGCAGGAGAATATGCCCGTCCTTTACAAAACAATGAACTGGCTGACAAACTGGCTGAATGTTTGCAATCTGTTGAGACGGAGCTGCAACTGTTCCAGACGTTGCGTCATGTTCGTAATCAGCAAATGGTGCGTATCAGCTATCGTGATATCAATGGTCTGGCAGAATTGAATGAAACCCTGATGGAATTGACTGAACTGGCCAATTGCACCATTTTACAAGCTCTGCAATGGCTGGATAAAGTGCAGCAAAAAGACTTTGGTACACCGCTGGACAGAAAAGGTAAGCCTATGCCGTTGATTGTGATAGGCATGGGAAAACTGGGTGCGTATGAGCTTAACTTTTCATCCGATGTGGATCTGATTTTTGCTTTTGCAGGACATGGCGAAACGGTCAATGGGCCACGCAGCATCAGTCATAATGAATACTTTATTAAACTGGGGCAACGCCTTATCAGGGCGCTGGATCAGAATACCTCCGATGGCTTTGTTTTTCGTGTGGATATGCGTTTACGTCCGTTTGGTCAAAGTGGTCCGCTGGTGGTCACTTATGATGCCCTGGAAGACTATTATTCCACTCACGGCAGGGAATGGGAGCGATATGCGCTGATCAAGGCAAGGGTTATTAATGGCAGTGAAAATGATCGGACTTATCTCCGCTCTTTGCTCACACCATTTGTGTTTCGCCGCTATATCGATTTTGGCGTATTTGAATCTCTGCGCGAGATGAAATCCATGATTGCTCGCGAAGTGAAACAAAAGAAAAAGGAACATAATGTCAAGCTGGGTGCCGGAGGCATTCGGGAAATTGAGTTCCTTGCTCAAGCCTTTCAATTGCTTAGAGGCGGTCGTGACAGCCAGTTACAGGAACGGCAGGTACAAAAAGTGCTGGCCTATCTGGGCAGTCAGGGCTTGTTACCTGAATATGTGGTGACCGAACTGTTGCAAAGCTATGACTTCCTGCGCAGAACCGAACATCGTATCCAGCAAATTGATGACAAACAAACCCATAATCTGCCGGAAAATAATTTTCCACGTGCGCGAATTGCCTATGGCATGGGTTTTGCCAACTGGGACTCCTTTGCGGAACAACTCCAGACTATCAGAGACACAGTGCAAGGGCATTTTGAACAGTTATTTCAGGCTCCTCAGGCTGGTGACGCTGATAATGCCCAGGATGATGTGCAGGGCATATGGCAGGCCAGTCTGAGTGATGATAGTTCGGCCGGTACCCTATCAGAGCTGGGTTATCAGGATGGCATGGCCATTGTTCGCTTATTGGCCAGTTTCCGGAACTCTCACAGTTACCGCAAGATGTCCAGGGAAGGCAGCGCACGTCTGGATAAGCTTATGCCTTTGATATTAAAAGCAGTGGCTGCAGTGCCGGATAGCGAAACGACGTTCAAACGTTTAATGGATGTTATCGAAAGTGTCTGCCGACGTTCAGTTTATCTGTCTCTGCTGGTGGAAAATCCCCTGGGACTTTCCCAACTGGTGAAACTCTGTGCCGCCAGCTCCTGGATCTCGCGTTTGCTGGCACGCTACCCGGCATTATTTGATGAACTTCTGGATGCCCGAGTATTGTACGCCCCTCTGGACAGACAGCATTTATTTCAGGAACTGCAAGAAAAAATTGCTGCCATACCCAGTGAAGATCTGGAACAACGAATGGAATTATTACGTCACTTCAAACAAAGCCATGCTTTGAGAGTGGCGGCTGCAGATGTGACAGGGATATTACCGGTAATGAAAGTGAGTGATTACTTAACCTGGATTGCCGAAGTTATTCTGCACTTTGTCCTGCAAACGGCCTGGCATGATATGGTTTCCCGCTATGGTCAGCCCCAGATAGAGCCTTCAGCGGA
>CBDTVA010000403.1:0-3194 GCA_965363935.1 uncultured Gammaproteobacteria bacterium
AGGTCGAGTCAAGAGACAGGATTTCTCTGGCTGCTCAGGTCAAACACCTGTCTACTTTAAATCAAAAAATTAGCGAGGATGCTGTTAACCTGACCCGGGCATTAAAAGGTGATGTTAAGGTCCAGGGAAACTGGGGTGAGATGGTGTTGGAGAACCTGATGGAAAATAGCGGCTTGCGACAGGATATTGAATATAAAACCCAACCCGGCTTTCGCGATAAGGACAACCATTTATTACGTCCGGATATGGTGATTTATTTACCGGAGAATAAAACAGTTATTGTCGATTCCAAGGTTTCCTTAAAAAGTTATGCTCAATATGTTTCGGCCATTGATGATATTGAACAAAAAAATAATCTGAAAAGCCATATTCAATCACTGAAGAATCATATTAAACTGCTTTCCGATAAAGATTATTCGGCCATTGATGAATTACATTCTCTGGATTTTGTGTTACTTTTTGTACCTATAGAACAGGCGTTAATACTGGTTATTAATGAAGAACCGGATATTATTTTTGATGCTTTCCAGAAAAAAATTATACTGGTCAGTGCCACCACCTTATTAGCAACGGTGCGCACCATTGAAAATTTCTGGCGCTATGATCGACAGCAATCCAATGCTGAAGTCATTGCCAGACGGGCAGGGGATATGCTTGATAAATTCTCATTGTTTGTGGAAGAACTGGAAAATATCGGCTTGCAGCTGGACAAGGCAAAAAGCAGTTATAATACTGCCCATAATCGTTTGTTTAGTGGTAACGGCAATTTGATTTCCAGAGCAAAAGCGATTCAGGAACTGGGTATTAAAAGCAAAAAAGACTTTGAATAAGCACTGATTTCACTATGAGACAATTATATAAAACGCCCTTCGGTGACTATAATTTAAAACGAATACCTGATATCGATAAAAATCTGCAAGCCTGGAATTCAGCGGATACTTATCTTCTGAATCACCTGTTTGAAATGCTTCAGGATCAGCTTTCTACTGGCTCAGGGCTGGATCTGGAAAAGGCTAAAATTTTAATTTTGAATGATGATTTTGGTGCTTTAACTTTGCCAATGGCCCAATTTGGATGTGATTCTTATAGTGATTCTTTTATCAGTCATCTAGCCATACGGAAAAATCTGAAGGTAAACTGTCCATACTCACTGGATAAGGTCAATTTTTTAAAAAGCACTGACATACTTGAACAGGATTATGATGTTGTTCTGTTTAAAAATGTCAAAACGCTGGCATTATTGCAGGATGAAATGCTCAAACTGGCAGCGCATATAAAACCGGATACTTTGCTACTGGGTGCATCCATGGCCAGGAACCTGCAAAAATCCACACTGGAAACGTTAAGTAAAACCATTGGCGAGGTGCAGTCATCCCTGACCTGGAAAAAAGCCAGACTTATTCATGTTCAGTTCGATCCTGTGCGTTATTTTCATCTTACGGCCAATCAGCAGGTCACTACAGATAACATCGTCAGTTATCAGTTGGAGGGCGGTAAAGAGGTGCTACATAATCTGGCCAATGTTTTTTCCAGGAACAAGCTGGATATTGGCAGCCGGTTTTTTCTACAACACTTTCCACCTGAAAAGAGCCCTCAGCCTGACAAAAGAAGCTATAAAAAAATTATTGATCTGGGCTGTGGTAATGGCGTACTGGCTTTAAAGGCAGCCCAGAAATTTCCCGGGGCAAGTATCATCTGTGTGGATGAATCCTATATGGCGTTAGCCTCAGCAAAACTGACTCTGGAAGCCAATGTAAATACCCAGGATTGTCCTGTTGACTACATTTCGGCTAATGCTTTGACTGATTTTAAGCAAAATAGTGTGGAACTGATTCTATGTAATCCACCCTTTCATCAGCAGTATGCACTGGGTGATGCCACTGCCTGGCAGATGTTCAAGCAGGCAAAAGAAACACTAGTAAAAGGTGGTGAGTTATGGATAGTTGGCAACCGTCATCTGGGTTACCATTTAAAACTGAAAAAAATATTTGGCAATCAGAAGCTTATCGCTGCTAATAACAAATTTGTTGTTCTAAAGGCGGTTAAACATTAAAAATAGAATCTGTCGAAGCTATTAAATATCATCATAGATATTAAATGTATCAATATGATGGCCTTTTTCATTAAGTATTTTTATACGTTCATCTGTCACCACCTTTGAAGCCGAAGTAAAAAACTCTGAGCTTTCAGCGACTTCAGAAAAAAATTTCTTTTTTGCATCATGTATATCATCCGCTTCAATTTCATGCTCAATAAAGGCAGTATGTCTAAATGTATACTTCATATTAATCTGGAATTCCTGAGTTAAAATCAAATAATATCACATCAAGTACTTAAATGTATGAATAGCAGAATATATAATATTTTTCAAGTATTTAAAAACATTTGCTGGTTTCATTAATCGCAGCAAAATAGGAACGGCCTAATTGTGTTTTTTCCTTATTGTCAGCATTAATAATCCATCCCAGACTGTTGCTGTCCATTGCTTTTTTATCCAATACCTGGCTTACAGTTAATAATTCGCTGGATACATAATCATCGTTATCCCATAAGCCCGGGGCTGATTGATGATCACCTGCTATAGTGTCAATAACATTGCGTTGGTAATTCCGGTCAAGATACATTAATAGTTGTTTATGCTCTTTGCTGATAACTGAAAAACGATGAGCACCGCAGAATTTGGGAAACTGGTATTGACAGATAGTCGCTGATGAATCCGCTGATTGCATAATGGGTCTATCGTTACAATGGATGAGAACTGTTTTGGATATTTTTAAAATCATTTCCGGATTACCATAACGGGAATTGAAGACTTCTTTTATGGTGGTGCTAATTATATCTTCTTTAACCCTGTCAGTCTGAGGAGCCGGGGTTGTGGTCATCTTTGCTGCGTGTTCTTTTGAGTTTTGTTTAACTACTGGTTCTGAATTTGGCAGCACATAGCGCGTTGCAACCGATTCAGTTTCATGCTCAATAACTGTTTTACGAGTCTCTGAAAGTGTATGAGTATCTGAGTTAAGAGGTTTTGAGGCACCAACCGGGCGATATTCGCTATCATCGAACTTTGTGTTCAAACCACAGCCACAAAGAGTAAGTAGACTGATAAATAAAAAAAATGCAATCATGAATTTCATGTCTGGCCCGTTAATCCTTAACTTAATTTATTCTTCCAGATAAAAGTTTATCAATAGTTT
>CBDTVA010000404.1:0-3182 GCA_965363935.1 uncultured Gammaproteobacteria bacterium
AATAACTGCTAATATTGTTATAACTATGTTTTGTTAACTATCTTTCGTTAACCATGGTGTATTTAGTTACGGTGTGATAGTCAGGGTTTTGTAAAGCTGGAACATTTTACCCGAAATTTTTCACTAGCATAAACAAAAATAATTCGCTTGATAAGAAAAAGGTAATCAATTAGTGGATATAGCAACGGTTATTGGAATTATTGGTGCTCTCGCCATTATTGCAGTGGCAATGGTACTCAGTGGCGGTATTATCCTGTTTATTAATGTACCATCAATGTTGGTTGTTTTTGGCGGTGCCTCGTTTGCGGTAGTCGCAATGTTCCCGTTGGGTACCAGCATCAGTTCGTTTAAAGTGTTGCTGAAATCCATATTAAACAAGGCTGATGATCCCAATGAATTGATCGAAAGAGGCGTTGAACTGGCCACCATTGCCCGCAAAGAAGGTATTCTGGGTCTGGAAGGGCAGGAAATCCCTAATGAATTCTTACAAAAAGGCATTAGCCTGTGTGTGGATGGTCATGAGCCGGACTTTGTGCAGCGTATGTTATCCAAAGACATTAACCTGGCGGTTGAACGCCATGAAAACGGTCAAAAATTTTTTATGAAACTGGCTGATATGGGACCCGCAATGGGTATGATTGGAACCCTGATTGGTCTGGTAGGCATGCTGGCCAATATGGATGATCCCAAAACCATTGGTCCTTCAATGGCGGTTGCTCTGTTAACCACACTCTATGGCGCGGTATTGGCGAATGCCTTTTGCATTCCCGTTGCTGATAAACTGTCCTATTTTGCTGACCAGCAGCGTCTGAATCGTTCTCTTATTCTTGAAATTATTGGCGCTATTCAGGAAGGTATAAATCCAAAAGTCATGGGCGAAATGCTGCAAACCTACCTGCCGGAAGGCAAACGTGTCGTAGCAGCAGAATAAGCCTTACTCATGAGAAACGATTTATGAGTACTCTTTTGTGGACAAACAGGTATCTGGCCAGTAAGCAAATGTTTTTTATTCCATTGCTGCACTTTCAACCTGCAGGTATCTGCTAGATGGAAGAAGCTCAAAAATGCAAATGTCCGGCCGGTATTCCTGCCTGGGTTCTGACCTTTGCGGACTTAATGTCGCTGCTCATGTGCTTCTTCGTACTGCTGCTCTCCTTTGCTGAAATGGATGTACAAAAATTCAAACAAATTGCCGGTTCCCTCAAAGTGGCATTTGGAGTGCAGCGTGATATCCGTGCTATTGAAATTCCCAAAGGGGTAAATATTGTGGCTAAAGAATTCAGTCCTTCGCCACCTCAGCCCAGCGTAATCAATGAAATTCGTCAGAAAACCAGTGATGAGACCAGCCAGGAATTAAAACTGATTGATAAATTAGAAAAATTACAGGATGCTGAAAATGAGCTGAAGGACAAAATGGAAAATATGTCTGAAGCTGAAGCGGAATCTGAAGGGCTCAAAAAGCAGCTCAGAGAATTGCAGGTCGAAAAAGCCGAAGTTGAAAAGGAGCTGAGTGATCTGAAGGAGAAAATGCAGCAAGTACAGGAGAGAGAACTTAAGGAAAAAGCGGCGATATTGAGTTCTGCCCTGAAAGCAGAAATCGAAGCCGAAATGATTGAAATTGAAGCTAACGAGAGCAGTATTATTATCCGCATTCGTGAAAAAGGTTCTTTCCCATCGGGTACTGCCACTTTGACGGAAGATTTTATTGACGTTTTAGAAATTATTGCTGAAGAATTGGTGAAAACCTCCGGTGATATTATTGTCGCCGGTCACACGGATGATATTCCTATCAATACGGCACGCTTTCGTTCCAATTGGGCCTTGTCATCAGCACGTTCCGTTGCGGTCACCCATGAGCTGCTGCGTGATGAGCACATGGAGGAGTCACGTTTTAGTATACAGGCTTTTGCAGACTCCAAACCCCTGGTGGATAATGAAACAGCGGAAAACAGATCAAGAAATCGACGTGTGGAAATAATTATTTCACAGAGTAATGCGTTGGGCTTAACTCGAAATGGCGCAGGGGACGGGAAACAAGCGGGTAGCAATGAAAAATCAGGGGTCTCTGACGAGAATAATAATAATTCTGGCAACTCTCAGGATAGTGATGCAGAAAAAGAGAATGACACTGACATTCCTGATGGCGGTGATAACAGCGAAGAAACGCCAAGCTTCATTCAATTTTAAGAACGCAATTTCAAGAACACAAATTTAAGGGCAGGCATGACTGAAAATAATCAGCCTAAGGCTAACGAACGCCGGCAATATTATCGAATTGATGACAGTGTGATTTTTACTTATTACGTTCTTAACAAAGAAGAAGATAAGGGGGGGCGAGAAACAGATAAAAATATCTCTGCTGCTTTTGAAACAATGGAGCTGTTCGGTCAGATGAATCAGCAGGTACGAGGCGCTCTGGGAAGAATCAGTGAACACTCTGCCGATATTGCCAGTTATCTGAAAAGTCTGGACAATAAAATTGAGCTATTGGCACAAATGTGCCTTTTTAAAGATCAGGAGTCAAGTCCAAAACCGCGCAGGCAGATTAATCTGGGTGCCGGCGGGCTGGCATTTGGTTCTGATGAGAAATTCAAACAGGGCACTTTATTGGCAATAGATATGATTCTGTCCACTGATTTGCTGTGCCTGCACCTGACAGGGCGTGTTATTCAGATATCAAACCAGAAAGAAGGAGACTACCCTTATCGCATTTCTGTGGGCTTTACTGATATTTCTGAAACTGAAATTGATCAGATTATCAAACACATAATGCGCCTGCAATCGGAACAATTACGGGCTAGAAGGGGAGATACTCAGTGATAAACTGGCTGCCGGGCATCTTGAAAAAAACTACTCCAACCCCAATATAAACTGACGCGGGATAAATATCTGGACGAAATGATACATTGATATGATACTGATTCATCGTATAATTTTAGGAAATAGCCTTGTTAGGAAGTAAGTATGCCAATTTATGAATACCGTTGTAATGGCTGCGGCCATGAGATGGAGCTGATGCAAAGAATGTCAGATGATCCCATGAAAGATTGCCCGGTCTGTAAAGAATCGAAATTAAAAAAACTGATTTCCGCTGCAGGTTTTCGTCTCAAAGGCAGTGGCTGGTATGAAACGGACTTCAAAAACAGCAAAAACAGCAAAAGCAGTAAAGACAGTAAAGACAG
>CBDTVA010000405.1:0-3164 GCA_965363935.1 uncultured Gammaproteobacteria bacterium
CATCAAAAGTTAATTTTACTTTTTCATGAATATCGTAATATACGTTCCAGTATTCGCCGGCCTTTTTCAAAGCTAAAAACCTTATCCGGATCCGGGTGAATTAAATAGTCACCCGCTTGATTGGTCAGCACAGCCTGAATAGACTCAGGGAGTTCATAACTCAGTAGAAAAAATAAATTATTCAAATCAACGTTTATGACAATGATACCAATGGTCTCACCACTATCGGAAACAACAGGTGACGCAATTCTGATAGTTGGTTTACCTTCTGCCCGGTGGGTTCCATATTCACGATTGTAATTAATTTCTGAAAGATAAAGCTGGCCAGAAGACAGTTTCAAGGTCTTATAGACGTAAGGAAAATGGCCTTTTTCCTGAAGGTTTTGTTCCACGACCTTTATGCCAATGTCGACCCGATCAACCCGGACCAGTTCCTTGCCATAATTGCTGGCACTAATATAGCGGATTTGGCTGAATTGTGCGTGGTGAGACATGATGTTGGAAAAAACGTCAGTCAGAAAACGCCTGGCGTAAGCAGAATCATCAAACTTATTCTGTCCGTTTTCAGCTGATGCTTTTAAAATATCCAGCGAAGCTAGAAAAAGAACTTTTTTTGAAACTGATTCAATTGAATGAGAAAAACGCTGGGCCAGCACCTGGTTGGCAGTTAATAATTGTTCTTCCGCCGCATGAATTAATAAAACCCGGCTTTGGTTATAGGCATAATATCCTGTTAGACCAATAAAAAATACACCCAACAAAGAAAGGAAGACCCCCAGTTTTGTGCCAATGCTGAAATTCATAATGGCTAATAGACCTCCGAGGTATCACCCGAACGAATCTTATACCACAGCTCTTTTCTCAATGAGTAGTTTTCCAAAGGTTCTAACCAGATAATTTTATCATCGTCATCTGCCTTGCCAGCTAATGTGACGGTATTGGATAAACCCTGTCTTTGAGTCAGGCTATCGCTGACTTTTTTCTCCAATGTGTAATTAATCCATTGCTCAGCCAGCTGCTTATTTTTAACTGTGTTTTTCAATGCCCAGCAATCCAGCCAGGCCAGGGCTCCTTCTTCAGGAATTATATAGCCTACATCAGCCCCCACGGCCTGCAATTGCTTGACTTGTTGAGAGCCATAGTTACCGTAGATCAGGGCAATATCATTTTCCTGATACAGTTTCACCGCTTCCTCTGGTGAGGTATAAAAAGCCAGCACATTCCTTCTTAACGCAATCAGGCTATCAACAGCCTGTTTAAATTCATCTTCATCCAGATTAAAGGGCTCAGCCCCCATGGTCAAAGCAACCATTGAAAAATTATGGCTGCTGGTATTATAAGCCAGAACCCGGCCACGATATTGCGGATCCCACAGTGCCGTCATGGACCTCGGGACAGCAGTTACTTTGTTTTTATCATAAATCAAACCCATTTCAGAATAGGTATAGGGTATGGCATAAACCTGTTCATCATGAACCAGGCCGGAAATTTTTTCAAGATTCTGGAAGCGGGATAATTGATTATTATGATTGGGAATGTTCTCCATATTGATCGGTGTCGACAGGTCTTGACGGATATAGCGCTGCAATTCTGCTGCATTGACTGCAAAGACATCAAAATGATCTGATTTTGAGTTCAGTTTTGACCACAACTCATCGTCAGAATTCACATAGGTTACCACTACTTTTGCCTGAAAACGTTGTTCAAAGGTTCTGACTATATCCGGCTCAGCATAACCTGGCCAACTTAGAATATGTAAAACATTATCCCTGGCAGCAGTAACAGAAGTGACTAAAAACACCATTAATATGATGATGCACAAATAGAGATAGGGTTTCTTTCCTGAAAAAATCAAAGCTTATTGTCCTGATACCATCTTAAAATAGAAAAAATGTCATTTGCCAGCCTGTTTCTGATTATATATTGCTACTTCATTATAGTTTGCTTCTGCAAAGTTGCCAAAATTGAGTGAGACAGAACCTTACCTTATAGTATAATAAGGAACAAGGGGGGAATATGAGTATTCAATCGGTCAAAATATGAACACAATTCTGCAACATCCGGTCATTATTATCTACCATGGCAATTGCCCTGACGGCTTCGCTGCCGCTCTCGCAGCACAATTATTTTTTCAACAATACGAAAATTATAAATCCTGCAAAGATAAGCTGCTCTTTTACAAGGGCAAACATGGTAACCCGCCCCCTGACTGTCAGGGTAAAGAAGTTTATATTCTGGACTTTAGCTATAAACGCGAGGAAATGAAGCAGCTGTGCCGGCAGGCTATCAAAGTCACCCTGATTGATCACCACATCAGCGCATTCAAGGAATTGACTGGACTGGAACAGGAGTGTGACAACCTGGTTATGAATTTTGATATGACTCAATCAGGGGCCGTGCTCAGTTGGAAATTTTTTCATGATAGCGCTGTTCCCAAACTGTTTGAACATGTTCAGGACAATGATCTGTGGCATTTTGAGCTGAACCAAACCCGCACTGTAATTATGGCTATAATGTCCTATCCCATGCAGTTTAAATTGTGGACAAGCTGGCTAAACGATGAACAAAGTCTTGACAGACTGCATAGCGAAGGCACTATTTTGCAACGCCAGACCGACCGGGAGATAAAACGCTATACGCTGGCGGCAAGTATGGGCAAAATTGCCGGTTATACCGTGCCTGTCGTTAATGCTCCATCCAGGATAGGCAGTGAATTACTACATCAGCTTTCTGATGGCCACCCCTTTGCGGCCGCCTACGAAGACAAACCGGATCGGCGAGTCTGGCAATTACGTTCAGGTGGGGATAAAGCCATTGACGTCTCTGAAATCGCGCAGAAATTTGGCGGCGGCGGCCATAAAAATGCCAGTGGATTCAGCACCGGAACAATTACTATTGACCTTGCAATTGAATAAGAGGGAGGCGAAAAAAGAGTAATTTGCAGATGCAAGCTACTGAGTTTCCATCCATATTCAAGGTAATTTCCCGGGATGTCGCCATACCAAGAATAAGCCCATTAAAAATAATCAGAAAGGTAATAAAATATTGAAAAAATCTGGCTTCTATAAAGATTTTTACTCTGTGTTTATACGCTTTTAATCTACAATTTAAAGCGTAAATTGTAACCTGAAACAGGACAACAACCTATATTCTATATCAAATTG
>CBDTVA010000406.1:0-3157 GCA_965363935.1 uncultured Gammaproteobacteria bacterium
AGTGGTGGACGAATACGCATAGCATTTTGTGCCATTTGCAATCTGAAACGACTGTTTTCATGAGTCAAAGAAAGTAAAAATGTATCAAGTTGATCGGTAAAAGCGTTAAAGTGATCATTGTTATGCGCTTTCTTGTTGCCATGAAGATAAAGAGGTCGAAAGTCAAAGAAAATATTTGCTTGTAACAAATGTTCTGGTGTGCCCTGCTCAATCCATCGAGAGAATCGTGATTGCCATTCTTTAAGACTGAGGCAACATTCTGGATTGGATGCCATAATGTTTCCCGGACAAAGAGGAAAACCACATCGTTCAAGCGCCTGATTAATGACTTTAGCAATAGGCAACAGTTTTTTACGGATCTTATTTTCATTATCCTTTTTTGAACAATAAAAAATAATGCCATTGTCCTGATCAGTTTTTAATGTTTGTTCAGAACGACCTTCACTACCAAAGGCTAACCAGACAAATTCAGGGGCATCCGGATAGTCTTTCAGGATTATTTCAATAACCCGGTGAGTGATATTATCATTTAGCCTTGCAATGATCTGAGTTAATTGACGAACCGTACTGCCCTGGGCAAAAAGTTGGTCAATCAATTGTGGAATAGTATGACTGAGTTTAGAGAGTGAATGAATATTCCTTGCTAATGGAATTAAACGACTTAGCTTTGATAGCCCTACACGCTGCAGACTAAAAAGATCTTTTTCTGAAATTACACCCGATAATTTACCTTTTTTAACCAGACAAATATGGCTAATGCCCTTGTCTGCCATGAGCAGCGTCGCATCATGAGCATAGTCAGTTTCTGATAGGGAATAGACCTGCTTTGACATGACTTCATCAATACTTCTATCAATTGCCATACCTGCTAATGTAACCCGTGACAACATGTCATGCAGAGTAAAAATTCCAATAGGAGCCTGGTGTTTATTAACCACTACCATGGAAGCTATTTGCTGATCCTGCATAGTTTCAAGCACCTCTTTAATGGAGGTATCAGATTGGCAGGAAAAAGGTTTATGTTTAATCAGGTTTTTCAGGGGCGAGTTCAGGCTGGGATTATTTTCAGTCAATGTCGCATGGCTGATCTGCACATCGTGTAAGGCCTGGTCCAGCAAACTGGCCAGGCGTCGTGAACAAAAATCCTGAAAAACGTGACTTTGCTGAAGCAGATACTCAAAGTGTTCCTGTTTCAATTCGTAACAGATTGTACTTTCAGATGCGCGTTGTTGTAGATAAACTGCACGTTTGGTTAATAAAGCACCAATTGGAAAACACTCACCTTGTTCCAGCTCCCAGATGCTATCCGCAGGTTGGCCCGACTTCGAAAGTGTTTCACCGCGTACAAGACCCTGTTTAATAATATAGAAATTCTGTGCTGGTCCGTCCTGGGGGCCAATGATAGCTTCATTTTCTGCATAAAAAACCAGATGCAGATGCATTGCAAGGTATTCCAGATGGATAGATGACATCTGGCTAAAAGGTGCGTGTTGTTGTAAAAAAGTCAACACTGGCGCTAATGCTTGTGACGTTTCACTCATAAAAAATTATATTTCTGATAGTAATAATATATGTCAAGCAAATATTACGCCAAAAGATATAATATCTTTATAAAATAATAGTATAGAAAATATTTAAAATTAATAAGGCCGTTAAGTGAAGGGTTATGTTACATAAAGTAACACTTTTTATACGTGGTTTGTGGCGAAGAAGCCGGTGTTTTTAACGGGCGAACTTTATGGTCTTGTTGTTACATTAATTTCATCATACCACCGGTCTTTTTATTGAGCAAAAAAATGCCCATTAATTCATGCAGGCGAGCAATTTTTTGCTCAAATTATTTGCCATTATTGTTATATTTCGCACTAGAAAATCATATTTCCTTGATAAATAAAAGATTGTTATTTTTGGCGCAGACTTTGCTTTATAGTAATGAAGTTGAAAATTTCTTTTTTAACCCGTCTGCAAAGACAATAGCAAATATAAGGATATAAATAATGCCAACTCCCGCGTATATGATGATTGAAGGTGAATTACAAGGTTTGATTACTGCTGGTACTTTTACAGAAGAAAGTGTCGGTAATGTGTATCAGGAAGGCCACGAAGATCAAATCCTGGTTGAGGCCTTTGATCACAATGTCACCCTGCCCCGAGATCCTCAAAGTGGTCAGCCATCAGGACAACGTGTTCATCAGCCGGTTAAAATCACCAAAGTTTTTGATAAGTCTTCACCCTTATTATATGCAGCACTGACCAGTGGCGAGCGTATGAAGAAATGTAAAATCGACTGGTACCGAACTTCTTCTACAGGTACACAAGAGCATTATTTTTCAATTGAACTTGAAGATGCGATTATTGTTGATATCCAGGCTAGTATGCCAAATTGCCAGGATCCTGGTCTGGCACATTTTACTCATCTTGAAGACATATCATTCACCTACCGCAAGATCACCTGGACTCATGAAGTGTCCGGAACCTCTGGTCACGATGATTGGAGAGTCCTGAAATCTTAATGAGATAATTGTTGTGCAACCCCTTCTATCCCCCTTCTAATGAAGGGGGAAGTTTAAAGCTATGGTATTTGGGGTTCTGGTTCCAAAACCATCATCAGTCACAAAATTGGTTGTAACTCAATAGTAGCAAGCCTTTCAATAGGTAAATACTTTTTGAGCATATGTCAATGCAATAAGTGGAACTCAGTTTAAGTCATTTTACGAGAAGATTCTAAAGCTTAATAATAACCAAATACGCAGTTTAAATCGTCCAAAAGTGACCCATAATGACTGAGTACTATCAACCCTTATGTGGGTCTCCACATAACGTCCCATACCAGCGATTGACGGATTTTATAGAAGTTGTATTGCAGTATAAAAGGCTGACATTTTAAAAACCACAAAACAACATTCATTTTCTACTACCATGAGGTTTGATCTTTAGGTAAAATTTTGTTGTCGTCTATCAATTTAACCTGGTGTGGGAGAGTATCACTCCAGTCCCATAAAATAATATTTTGTCCTCTATCTGGTGAGTTCTTAGCATAGGACGGAACAATTATGCCTGCTATGCCTGCATTAATAAGATGCTTAGCCATAACCCAGGTTGGTGGGGTTTGTTTTTGTCTGATCATCAATTCCCAGGCACATGCCATTTCAGTGAG
>CBDTVA010000407.1:0-3146 GCA_965363935.1 uncultured Gammaproteobacteria bacterium
ACGATCTGGATAACCATCTGGAGTGATTCCGATGGATGCCTGAAATGCCTGAATAGCTTCCTGAGTCTTTGAACCCATGATGCCATCAGCAGAACCTGCATTAAAACCTGCTTTGTTGAGATTTTGCTGTAATGCCAGTACAGTTTCAATGCTTATTGCTTCTTGTTCCTGAAGCGTGTTACTTAAGGGTGCCATTCCTATAATTCTGTCTGCCAGTAATCCAACGGAAAGTGCATAATGCTTACTCTGATTCCAAAGCATAATAATATTGAAATTTGGATAAACGAGAAATGCAGGTCCTGTATGACCAGAAGGCACTAGAATAGAAGCTTTAATATCCACATCAGGTAACTGGGCACCCTTAACCGTAGTTACACCTAAATTGCTCCAGTTTTTTAATGATTTCCATTTTTTCAGCCCCGACATTTCATAAGGAAAGCCTTCCGGTAGATTGACTTCACGCCCCCAACGTTCACCAGTATTCCAACCCAGTTGCTGCAGATAATTGGCACTACTGTCCAGGGCATCTTTTTCACTTAACCAAAGGTTGATCTGTCCATCACCATCTCCATCAATTGAATATTGATAATAAGTCGATGGCATAAACTGGGTATGCCCCATCGCACCGGCCCATGAACCTTTCATCTTATCAGGAACGAGTGATTCCCGGTCAATTAACTGTAATGCTGTAAGCAATTCATTGAGAAAATAATCTGAACGTCGCTCATCACAAGCAAGAGTAGCCAGTGAATTGAGTGTAGACATCTTGCCAAGATAATGACCAAAGTTAGTTTCCAGCCCCCAAAAAGCAATGAGATATCGACCGGGGATACCGTATTTACGCGTTAAGGATTTTAAATAATCATTATGCTTTATATATAATTGCTGCCCTTCCTCTATACGTGCAGGAGTGACTCGTTTGTTTAAATAGGTCAAAAAAGTCTGAGTGAATTCCGGTTGTGACCGATCCAATTCAATGACTTTAGGAAGATATTTAAGATTAGGAAGAACGTCATTAATAATTGACTGAGGTAACCCAATAGTTTTTGCCTGATTCTGTAGTTCTTGAATACATTGTATAGGCAATTCATCTTCTTGTGCCAGAACCGCAGTTGATAGAAAAATTAATAAAACAAAAAGAACTTTTTTCATTATCCCAATTGACTCTAAATATTATGCTTCATAATAGAATTGATTAATTGTATGGTGATTTTAATGATTTAATGACAAAAATTTAACCTGTTTTGTAGAAAAATTTATTACTTTCGTCGTTTAAAACATTCTCTTTTGTTTTATGTAAAAAAAGTTTTTGAACTTTAAAATAATCATACCTTATTTTTTAACTAATATGTTGGTCAAATCATATTTAACATGAAATAGCAGGTTTATGATCCATACCAGCGATTCGCCGGTTTTTCCTGAAGATTATCCAGAACAAAAAGCGGCGACTCAAAAAATCGGATAACTCACCTTTGAGCTGTAAAGCTTAATCATCATTTTGAGCACAAATCGATAGTTGATCAGTCTGCAATGTGGTGGAAGCGGACCCACGGTAAAAATGAGGTTTTTTGACCTAAAGCGGCAGTTAAAGGTGCAGAATATAGTTGACTTTTAAGACAGTATCTATCCTTTCGCTTATTGTTTTCTTTCAACTTCTACGCCAGGCGATGAAGGTGCCAGGGGCAAACCAGGCATTCCAGGTGCTGGCCCAGGTCTCGCATTATAAGGGTTACCATACCAGCCGCCATAAGGAACACCACGATAAGGATTAGCATAACCATAATTATCTCTATTCCAAGGCCCCCTGCTGCCCCCCCAGTCTCTATTATTCCAGTTCCTGGGAGTACTACTCCAAGGACTATTTCTACCTCCCCAATGTCTATTACTACCCCCCCAATTCCATGGAGTAATACCCGAGTCTCTGCTATCCATATTAAAGGGACCGCCACCCCAGGAACCAGTATTCCAGCGACCACTTTTCCATCTCATTGGGCTATCACCATTCCTGCGATCACTACCACAGCGATTACTACCCCAGCCATCAGTAACACAGCCTTCATCATAGTAGTCATCATCGTCGTCCATATTAAAATCACTGCTCTTAAAACTGAATGCAGATGCAGATGCTGAAGCGATTAATAATGAAAAACCAAGAATAAGCTTGATTGCTTTTTTCATAGGAGACTCCTACCTAAATTTTTCTATAATAGAAACAAACAGTTAATGTTTATGAACTTTAGTTCTTTTCTTGTCTTTTTCCAGTCATCTTTTTCAGGATGAATATGATATACGCACAATTCAGGAACCATTTGGGCATAATGATATCAGAACAGCCATGAAATACATTCATACTTTACAGGGTAGAACGATTAAGTAGACAAAGAATCCTCTAGATTTTACACCGGAAAGTGTTCAAGATGAATAGCTGCTTTTTATTTTATTATCAGGTCTGATTAAATAAACTCGAATACCCGGTTAGGGACAACAATACTTATTCGTAGCGCTGACAATGAATGAATAATATTTAAACCGTACTTCTGAAATAGTTTGTTTGGCAGTAAATTGACGTAATTGAATTGCGAGTATTTTTTAACACTATTAGCATTAATGAGACGTAACTTTTTGTCAGATTAATTCGCATCGTTCTGGTGATGTTTATGTTTGATTCATAACTTGATAATGCTCGTTTTACTCAGCCAAAAAATTAGCCAGCTTACGTCTGATATTCTGTGCAAACTCATTATCAGTGGGTGCAATCATATTAGTAATGGTGATAATCATTTCCTTTGCGGCTCCCTTTTTATATTCAGCATCTTTTTGCAGAATGTTAAACAGGTTTTCCATTGCTTCTTGATATTGGTATTGTGCGATGAGACAAATAGATAAATCAAATTGTGCGTCAAAGTCAGTTGGGTTAGTTACCAGCCGGTTTTTAAGAGTTTCAGCGCTGTCGAGTTTTGCCGCAAGTGCTGCAAATGTAAGTTGTCCGTTTAAGGCCTTACCCATTTCTGTTTCGTGACTTGCTTCGGGTAAGCGAGCAAACAAACTACTGGCTTGTTCCAGTTCACCGATGTCGATAAATATTTGCACCATATCCATGGCAATGCGTGTATTTGATGGTTCCGCTTTAATGGCTTCTGTCAATA
>CBDTVA010000408.1:0-3135 GCA_965363935.1 uncultured Gammaproteobacteria bacterium
AAACCCATGATCCAGCATACTTATGAACGCTCTGTGCAGAGTCAGGCAGAAGAAGTGGTTATTGCAACGGATGATCAGCGCATTGCTGATGTGGTCAGTCAGTTTACTGCCAATATTGTTATGACCTCGCCAGATCATGCGTCGGGAACTGAGCGCCTGGCAGAAGTGGTCGAACTAAAAAGTTGGCCTGATAATACCATTATTGTCAATGTGCAGGGCGATGAGCCTCTGGTTTCTCCCGGCCACATTGAGTTGGTGGCAAATGCTCTGGAAAATAATGTAAATGCAGGTCTGGCAACACTGGCGACACCCATTAATACCCTGGAAGAAATTTTTGATCCTAATGTGGTGAAGGTCGTCATGGATCATCAGGGTTATGCGCTGTATTTTTCCCGTGCGGTTATGCCCTGGGCAAGGGACGCATTTACCATGCAAACCGTTGCGCAGCAGAATGTAACGGATCTGGCAAATGAAGGGAACTGGTACCGGCATATTGGCATGTATGCCTATCGTGCAGCCACATTAAAACACTATCAGTCGCTGCAGGCGTGTATGCTGGAAAAAACAGAATCGCTGGAGCAATTGAGATTACTTTATAATGGTATTGCCATTCATGTTTCCATTGTTCATGAGCAACCCGGACACGGGGTGGATGTTGCAGCTGATATTACCAGGGTGGAAAAAATTTTAGCCGGGAATGACTATGGCTCTTAAAGAGAAAGAATCATCAATTTTATCAATTGCCAAAGAGTCACTGATAGAACAGTCCAGGGCGCTTATCAGTATGGCAGATGAGCTGGGTGACGAGTTCGAAAAAGCGGTTAATATGATCCTGCAGACCAGAGGTCGGGTTGTGGTGTGCGGCATGGGTAAATCCGGGCTGGTGGGGAAAAAAATGACGGCGACCTTTGCCTCCACGGGTACGCCCAGTTTTTTTATGCATCCTGCCGAGGCATTTCATGGCGATTTGGGAATGCTGGCGCGGGAAGACCTGCTGATTCTGATCTCCTATAGCGGTGAAACAGAAGAAATCCTCAATCTCTTGCCATCGGTGAAACATTTTGCTAACCGCATTATATCCATTGTCGGTAATACCGAATCCACCATGGCAAAATACTCTGATATTGTTTTGAGTGTCAAGGTTGAACGGGAGGTGTGTCCAAACAATCTGGCGCCTACCACATCGACGCTGGCCACTATGGGATTGGGGGATGCACTGGCAGTGGCTCTGATCAAGGAACGTAATTTTCAGCCGGAAGATTTTGCCCGTTACCACCCCGGCGGCAGTCTTGGACGACGTTTGTTAACCAGAGTTTCAGATGTTATGAAGAGCAGAAATCTACCGGTTATTAGTGCAGATATACCTTTAAAAGATGCTGTGCTTAACATAAGTGAAGGGCGTTTGGGACTGGTGGTGATTGTAGAAAATGAGCAGATCAGGGGCATAGTGACTGATGGCGATTTACGCCGGGCACTGGTCAATCAGGTTGACCTGAATGGCGCAAGTATTGGCGATATCATGACCGAACACCCGGTCACTATTGCTCCCGACATGATGCAGGTAGATGCGGAGGCAATGATGCTGGAGAAAAAAATCAAGGCTCTGGTGGTGGCGGATCAAAGCAACCATCTTATCGGCATTGTGGAAATTTATGATCGTTAGTCCTGTAACTAATCCAACCTACATAATAAATAGACGGTGTAAGGTATGCAGTTGATGGATAAGCATGTAAAATTTTGCTTAATGTTATTTTTCCTTTTGAGTCACACATTTCTACAGGCTCAAACCCTGCCTCAGGTGATCAAACAGGTAAAACCGTCAGTGGTTGGCGTCGGAACATTACAATCTACCAGGCGCCCCCCTTCTAAAATGCTGGGCACTGGCTTTGTTGTGGCCGATGGCTACCATGTTATAACCAATTATCATGTGATTCCATCGCGTATTGAGCATGAAAAAAAAGAGCAACTGGTGATTTTCTATCGCCAGAACAAGCAGGTTAAATACCGTAAGGCCAGGGTACTGGCCAGTGATAAAGAACATGATCTGGCGTTGCTGAGAATTGAAGGGAGAAAATTCCCGGCACTGAAAATAGAGTCGGCCGATAAAGCTCAGGAAGGTGACAGTATCGCTTTTACCGGGTTTCCCATAGGTGCCGTATTGGGCCTGTTCCCGGTAACGCATCGCGGAATAATTTCAGCCATATCTCCTGTAGCCATTCCGGCGCCCAGTTCGTCCACATTGACGGTAAAAATGATAAAACGTCTGAAAAATCCCTATTTTGTCTATCAGCTAGACGCAACCGCCTATCCAGGCAATAGCGGCAGTCCAATGTACGCGCTCAATAATGGTAAAGTGCTGGGTGTTATCAACAAAGTCTTTATTAAGGAAAGTAAGGAAAGTGTGCTGCAAAAACCCAGCGGAATCACTTATGCCATTCCTGGAAAGTACATATTGAAGTTGCTCAGAGAGCATAAAATATCTGGTTTGTCAGGCGGATAGACAGGGTTCTCCTGTCGAGATATAAAAAGTCTTGAATTATTTTATAAATAGTCTTGACAGAGAAAGCAAATTAACCAATAATACCGACCTTTCTGAGGTGATGGAGGGGTTCCCGAGTGGCCAAAGGGGGCAGACTGTAAATCTGCTGGCTCTGCCTTCGGAGGTTCGAATCCTCCCCCCTCCACCATATTTTTACTTTGTCTAATAGAGATAAAGAGTATCAGAATAAAGATTTTTTGACCTGCCTGTTTTTATAATTCACTTGTATTATGCTTTGTGCTAATTGTAGTCAGAGTATTTGACTTGGATAAGACAGGATACAGGTGTTTTGCGGGTATGGTACAATGGTAGAACCTCAGCCTTCCAAGCTGATGATGCGGGTCCGATTCCCGCTACCCGCTCCATTTTATTGCTCTTTAAATGGCCGGCAGGCAATTTAAAGAATAATGAATGCCCATGTAGCTCAGGGGTAGAGCGCATCCTTGGTAAGGATGAGGTCGCCAGTTCAATTCTGGCCATGGGCTCCAGATAACTAACTGTTTGTTTAACACGCATAAGATAGGGTTGAGTGATGTCCAAGGAAAAATTCGAACGTACAAAACCACATGTCAACGTTGGTACAATTGGCCACGTTG
>CBDTVA010000409.1:0-3132 GCA_965363935.1 uncultured Gammaproteobacteria bacterium
AGGTAAAGATTGATTAATAGCATGTATTAGGAAATAATAATTACCTGGAAGAACCGCTTAAATCTTCCCGTATCAGTTATTTAGCGCATCTTATTCGAGTTTAGGACATACACTCAAACTGGTCTGGTCTTCTATTAGCCTTATTGTCCTTGCTGGTGGGAATTAAAACTCTGCACGATTTTATCTGTCTGCAACGGCCTGTTAAACGATACCTGCGCGGCGATGTCGATTAAAACAAGGCGAATGAATTCGCCAAAATGGCACTTTATGATGAACATTAGCTTACATCTCAAAATTTCTCCTGACAGGGTCGCCATGATGCTACCCGCCAATCGCACAGGCCACTGCTTTTTACTTCTATTGCTATTTGTCCTGACGGTCACTTTTATAACAGACGCCGGGCGAAACCTCTACTCAGACACACAAATTCCATCGAAAAACAATTTATCAGCCTCAATTACCCAGCCCGGGACAGCCTTGCTAAAACGTTCTATTGTTCCGCTACACCAGCCGGATGACTACAACTCCCTGATTAAACTCGCTGGCCAGGTACCTTATGTGCTTATTGGTGATTCAACTCATGGTACCCATGAATTTTACCAGCAGCGTATTGATATCAGCAAACGGCTTATCCAGGAAAAAAACTTTAAATTAATCGTTCTGGAAGGCGACTGGCCCAATGTCTATAGCCTGAACCAGTATGTCCAGGCAGCAACCCACCTCACAGCGGAGCAGGCATTGAATGCAACTAACCCTGATGTTACCTGGCTATGGAACAACAGGGAGATGCTCAACTTTATCCAATGGCTGAGGGGTTATAATGACCAGTTGCCCGGCGCAGAACAGAAGGTCAGTTTGCTGGGTATGGATATTTACAGTTTTGAGAAATCCAAAGCTCTGGTTATAGATTATCTGCAGAGTTTTTCACCCCTGGCTGCACAGCAGGCAAGACAGCGCTATCAATGCTTTGATCGATTCAATAATGATTTACACCGCTACGGACAGGCAGTCAGCGAGGATCTTTCACTGAGTTGCGAACGCGAGGCGCTTGAACAATATCTCGATTTTTCTGCTTGTCGCTTTCCCTGCCCGCAGCAAAACCCGTTTATTGAGCGCGAAGCATTTTTTTATGCCCTGCAAAATGCCCGGGTTATCAAAAACAGCGAAAAAAGTTTACGCACTCAATATCTGACCGGCGATGAAACCAAATCCTGGAACCAGAGGGATCGGCATATGCTGGAATCTTTTCTGGCAATGTCTGCTCATCTTCAACACCCCAAAACCGTACTCTGGGCACATAGCTCACATCTTGGCGATGCCCGGGCAACTGAAATGGCTGAACAGAGCCTGCTCAATGTGGGACAGCTTCTGCGCCAGCATTTCAAACGACAGGTCTTTGCCATCGGTATGCTCACTTATTCTGGAACAGTGATGGCAGCGGATAGCTGGAATATGCCGGCTAAAATAAAAACCTTGCTGGCTGCTCATCCTGACAGTAATGAAGCCCTTTTCCATCGCCTTGGCATTCCCCGCTTTGTGCTACACCTTCATCAATCACCGGAACTGATCCAATTCCTCAATAAATCCCGATTACAACGTCATGTTGGGGTAGTTTATCTGCCCCAGAAGGAAATGGAATCCCACTATAGCTATACTCATCTGGCTGACCAGTTTGATGCCATAGTTTACACAGACTACACCACAGCCGTTACACCGTAAAAATGAAACGATAGTTCTTGCTGAGCCAATGTTTTTTACTTCATAGTGCCTTTTTTTGTAGCTTATCCCTCAATATTCATACTGTGTTCAAATTTTTCAGGAATAATGGTTGACAATGGGCTAAAACTGTATATAATTCAAATAGCTTGAAAGTACGTCTTATATTTATGCACGCCAATTGATGTTCTGTTGTAATTCTCGTCATGTTCTTCATAAGTAATAGCAAAACTTCTAGCCAAATGGCCTTGCAAAGGGCTTCAATTACTCATGAATAAATAGGATATGATTATGTCTACTACTACTGGCACCGTTAAATGGTTCAACGAATCTAAAGGTTTTGGCTTTATTGAGCAGGAATCCGGACCTGACGTGTTTGCTCATTTCAGCGCTATCTCTGGTGATGGTTTCAAAACTCTGGCTGAAGGTCAGAGAGTCGAATTCACTGTTACTCAGGGCCAGAAAGGTCCTCAGGCAGAGAACATCGTCGCAATCTAAATTTTGCACGTTATAAGCCTGCATTAAGTATTATGCAGGCCAGCGCCAACCACCCTTGCCATGTGTGAGCGGTTGACGACTAAAAGGGCAGGATCTGAAGATCCTGCCCTTTTTTATTGTCTCTATAGACTGCTGGTTAAAAGCCTGACTCTAGAGATTTATGACCGCCTGAATTACCACACGGGCAAAAAAGGACCGTCACCTTGAAGCAAACCGCCTTTTCATCTCTTAAGCTGCATCCAGCCCTGCTTAAGAATCTTTCTTCCCTTGGCTATCAGGCCATGACGCCTATACAGTCTCAAAGTCTGCCCTACATTCTGGACGGCAACGATGTCATTGCCCAGGGAAAAACAGGCTCGGGTAAAACAGCAGCCTTCGGTCTGGGTCTTTTGGAAAAACTCGATGTAAAGCGCTTTCGCGTGCAGTCTTTGATCCTTTGTCCTACCCGTGAATTAGCCGATCAGGTTGCCAAAGAGATTCGTAAACTGGGCCGCTCCATTCATAATATCAAGGTTCTGACCCTTTGCGGAGGCATGCCCCTTGGCCCTCAGATTGGCTCACTGGAACACGGTGCCCACATTATTGTAGGTACGCCGGGACGAGTGGAGGAACATCTGCGCAAAGGCACACTCAGACTGGACAGTTTGAATTCACTGGTGCTTGACGAGGCCGATCGCATGCTTGATATGGGGTTTCAAGCAGCTCTGGATGCCATTATTGATCACACCCCGGCCAGGCGCCAGACCCTGTTGTTCAGCGCAACTTTTCCCGCTCAGATTCAGTCCATTGCCAAACACATCATGGCACATCCGAAAATGGTACAGGTGGCCTCAACCCACGACAGTACCAGTATACAGCAGCATTTATACAAGCTGGATGATAAGCTGCCGCGCCTGACTGTCGTGCGCCTGCTGCTGC
>CBDTVA010000410.1:0-3132 GCA_965363935.1 uncultured Gammaproteobacteria bacterium
CCCAAATTACCCCATTTGGCACGATACACCGGGAAATGGGTCACATGGCCCAGGGCAGGACTCAGGATATCAGCACGAATAAAATGACCGGCATTGTCCTGGTGACAATTGGCACAGGACATATTCAGCTGACCGCGCTTGGCATAAAAATGTTTGCGCCCGCGTTCATACCATTTGATTTCATCTGCCGAGGAAGGTGTTTTGACTTGCATTGTCTTACCTCGGGAGGTGTAGGCCATATAGGCAGAAAGGGATGCAATATCACCTTTTTTCCATCCCAGAGCTGGTTCGCCGTTTTTGCTGCGACACTCATTGATCACCTGCTCAAGTGTTTTAACCTGCAGGGTTTCTTTGCTGTAGAATGGAAATTTTTGCCGGATCCCGATGCCGCCATTTTTAAAGCAGGACGAATAGCTCTTACCATTGGCAAAAGGGGTATTAAACAGTTCTTCGCCTTTTTCAATGTCAATTTCATAAGGTGGAAATTCTTCAATGGCTTCCCAGGTTTCTCTGGATTCCGGGTGAATAGCATAGACACCATTAGCAAACTCATTAAGGGGTATTCCGGGGAATTTTTTAAAATAAAATTCACGGAAATTATTCAGATCTTCTTCCGGTGTCGTTGCTATAGCCACACTACACGTTCCTGAAAGTATACCAACGGTCGTTATTGCTGCTATTAATTGTTTTACTTTTGATCGTTTCATTTTAGATAGTGTCCCCATCTATTATTGTTCAGGCTTAAAGCTGATGAGCTTATAACTGAGAAATGAAGTCTGTTACCAGATCAATTTCTTTATCACTGAGAATTTTGTGACGTCCAAAAGGCGGCATTATTGAATTTGGGTTAGTAGCCGTTGAGTCATAAATTTGTGCTCTCAGTTTGGCGCGGTCAGGAAAACGCTGCTGCATAGCAACCAAAGGGGGTGCGATATTACCAGGCAGCTTTCCTCCTTTGATACTGTGGCAGGCCAGACAATTGCCTTTTTTACGACTGAAAGCAAGTTCCTTGCCTTTGTCAATATCGGACTGATTTGCTCCGGCGGCATTAACTATGCTTGAAGTCAGGCCTAATCCGCTAATAGCGACAGCAATAATTGCTGTTGTAGATACAATTTTTGAAAAACGCCGCATCGACTTCTCCCGTTAAATAAAGTTATTTTACCCTCATAGGGTGGCTTATTATGATCACTTAAAGCTTCAATAAGCTGCTTTTGCCATGGCTTTAAGTCATGGTTTGGTTAAAGCGAACATTGATAGAAAAAATACCAGTATTCCATTTTTAATACAATACTAAATGCATATATTAAAGAAAAAGTTTGTTTAGTCTATAAAAATTAGCAGGTTAGGTATTTTGTAAAGGTAAGATAACTAATAGGAAAAATCTGAAAGTTTAAGAACTTATTGAAATGCAGGGTTTTTATCAGAGAAAATAATGTTTTCTCAAGTCAATAAGGTGTGAGCTAATCTTTATCCAGTTGGTAGAGTTCTTTTTCTTCTTTTATAGCCTGTTTTCGGGCATCCAGTTTTGACAGAGTATAAAAATCATTTTTTTTGGTGATTTTTCGGGCAATCTCAAGTTGTTCTATGGCTGGTTTCAACATACCATTTAAGTAGTAGTATTCGGACTCGGCAATATGAGCCTTGACAAGCTTTTTGTCTTTCCCCAGTGCGGTAGAAAGCAGTTTGTATATGGCAGGGTGTTTAAAATTGTCTTTATTGTAGTTTTCCAGTATCTGAATACTTTTAGTGATTTGTCCGTTTTGCATCAGAGCATAAGCATAATTTGCCGTGATCACCAGATTGTAGGGCTTATTTTTTGAAGCGTCTGAAAATAATTCCAGGCCCTTGTTGATGAACGGTTTTTTATCACTGGCAATATAGGCTTTGGCCAGTGCTATAGTATATGATGTATTTTGAGGATCTGAATTATACAGTTTTTCCAGTACCTCTATCGCCCTGCTATAGTGATGTTTTTTAAACAGTGCCAGCCCATAGCCATAATAATATTCAGGATTGCTTTGCAGACTTTTTGTCTTGATTTGAGCGGCAAATTGTTTCTCTGTCCTGTCGGCATTGGCTGAGTTTAATACCTTGAGTTTTACTTTCATCAGTTTATAGGTCAGAGGATTTTTGAAATGAACCATTTTTTTCTTGTATTGTTCTGCACGTTGAGCGGCTTCGGCAATACGATTGATGGTCACCGGATGGGTGCGTAAAAATTCAGGATAATCTTTACCCACATAACGATTATTACGTTCCAGTTTCTGAAAAAAACCGGGCATGCCAAGGGGATCATAGCCTGACAGGCTTAAATAGCGTATACCGACACGATCAGCTTCTTTTTCATTGGCGCGAGTGTAATTAATCTGTGCCTGTTGTCCTGCAGCAGACAGGCCTATGGCTGCTGCCGCACCCACATCGCCACCGGCAGCGGCGCCAAGCAGAATTCCGGCGATCATACCGGCCATAATGGGCACGCTGAGCTGATTTGCTTTTTCAAAACTTCTTGCCAGATGCCTTTGGGTGACATGGGCAATTTCATGGCCAAGCACTGACGCCAGTTCGCTCTCTGTATCAGTTGCCAAAAACAGGCCGCTGTAGACTGCTACCACGCCGCCGGGAGTTGCGAAAGCGTTTATCTGTTTGGAGTTAATAAGAAAGAAATGAAAGTTTTGATAGGCATCATCACTATTGGCAACCAGGGAAAAGCCGAGATTTTGCAGATATTCATTTAATTCCAGATCATCAATTATCGAGTGCGAATTTCGAAGCTGGGTAGCAATTTCACGGCCAATTTGTTCTTCCATATGAGGGGTCAGCGCTACACTGGATGACGCACCCATATCGGGAAGTTCTATTTCTTTGGCATAATTCAGCCTGCTGTATAAAAGTAAATTTATACACAGAGAGATATTGATAAACAGGATAAAAAGCTTTTTCACAAGTAAGCTCGTAGGCAAAAGTAGTCCATTAAACAAAACTGATAATTTATTGCTAACTAAGACAGTATAAATGTATAGAGGTTCCATAGATAGATAAAGTAGATTGGGTATAAATGAAATATTTTACAATATGTACTTGAATTAATCATCTATATCACTATATAATTAAATGCTTTATTCGTTAGCA
>CBDTVA010000411.1:0-3111 GCA_965363935.1 uncultured Gammaproteobacteria bacterium
AGGGCATAGGGCGGAGACATAAAAAAATCTTCATGATTCATGTCAGAAATTTCAAACTTGGGCGGAGGATCAGCCCTGACCATATAACTTCGAAACGATTCCTCCTTATAATAACCACGTTCCACAAATTCCATGGCGGCACGAAACTTATAGGGGGGGTAGTAACCACGCAACATAAGGGCTTTTTTACCCTGAGCATCATAGTAGATTAATGAAGGGGTAAAATTAGCGTTTTCCCGTAACGCATATTCCCGCTCTGTCATGGTCTGACCATCGGGAGTTGTCACCTCGTTACTGCCCCAGATATTAATCGGAATCACATCAAAGTTTTTTCGGGTATAGGCTTCAATATCTTTTTGGCCAAAGTCCTTGTCGATCAAAGCCTGACAGTAAGCACAGTGTTTTTGTCCAAAATAGACAATAATTCCCTTCTTGCCGTCACTGACAGCTTCCTGAATATCATCCTTTAATTCCAGAAAGCTACGTTTGAACCAGTCAGGATAGACAATTTCAGGAATAACTGGCTGATCATTAAAGCCATTGTCCCAATCCTCTCCCCAGTCATCATCCCCTTCAGCCCCCTCTTCCGCAAAAAGGGACGGGACGAAAGTCGTACACAAAAGTGCCGTCAATAGTAATATTATAATTTTACGCATTAAGGCTTACCCACATTAAGCACACTGACCCACAAGGGTCTGGTATACTTTTATTCCCCTAACCCGGACAAGCTGGATAATGACTTATTACGGAAATAAATTTCCTAAAGTCCTAAACATATTTATACCGCTCATCTTGGTATAAATATTATAGAACAATTTCCTCTCCTGTGGGCGTATCACCTTGATAATATTTTCTCTGTCTCCGATACTGAAAAGAGAACTCGCTGTGGCACAGGTGTGATTTTGCTTGCAAACCGAACCAATAGAATAAACAATACTGCATGGAACAAAAGTCCTATTTGCTTGCTCAAAAACAGGTGTGTTATCTTTATCAATACCTGAACCTTACGGTGCTCAGTATTTTTATTGCCATTTCTCTGATACTGTACGTGTTCTGGGATGTGACACAAATCCGTGAGCCATTACTAAACTGGTACTTCATCAATGTTTTCATCCTGTTGGCACGTGTCATACTGAATGTTTTTTATCAGCGAACTACAGTTAAACAGGGTTCGGAAATTGACAAGCCTTTTCAATGGATTCATCTGTTTATCTTTAGTGCCTGTTTGAATGGCTCAATTTCTGCTTTATTAATTTTTATTGTTCCCGATACCCTGGATTACTATTACACCTATGTTTTATTACTTCTAAGCAGCATGATCATTGCTTCTATTGCTTCACTGGGGGTTATCAGGCAAGCTTTCTTTACTTATCTTGCGGCCATGTCCATACCGATTGTGGTATTTTATCTGACTCACTTGAGCCAGACGCAGTCATTTCACCTTTATGCTTATCTGATCATCTTTCTTTTTACCGGAAATGCGGTCATGCGTTTTAATCATAGTCTGGTTTCTGCCTTCACGATGGAAATTGAAAATACCGCCTTGAAAGTGCAATTATCGAAAGAAACAGACCACCGGATTCAGGCACAAAATGATTTGTTCAGCAAGTCCCTGGAGTTACAGGGCCTTAACGAAAGCCTGGAAAGCAAGGTCAAGGAAAAAACCAATGAACTGGAAACCCTGGCATTTTACGATACTCTGACCCAATTACCCAATCGCCATCATTTTTATACCTACCTTGAGCGGACACTGAGCAGAAACAAAATCAACCCTGAGTCCTTTGCGCTATTTTTTATTGATTTGGATGAGTTCAAGAATATTAATGATACTTTGGGACATGACTTTGGCGATACTTTATTAATTGAAGTGGCATCCCGCTTGCGAGACAGCATTCGAGTTGATGATTTTATTGCCCGAATCAGTGGTGACGAATTTACCATCATCCTGAAATCCATCCCCTCAGAAGAGGAATTAGAAACCATAGCCGATAATATTATCAGAACAATATCCCAGCCCTATTCCTTTAATGAAACCCAGACCTATATCAGCTGCAGCATAGGCATTGCTCTTTACCCGCAAGACGGTCAAAACATCCATACTCTGCTGAAACATTCTGATCTGGCCATGTATTATGCCAAGGAGCACGGCAAAAACTCCTATCACTTCTACAATCATGAATTGTACAAGCACAAAGCAAAAAAATTCTTACTGGCCACAGAGCTGAAGACCGCAATCAAAAAAAATGAACTACTGCTTGTCTTCCAGCCTCAGGTTCATTGCCAATCCGGAAAGGTCTCCAGCCTGGAAGTCCTGCTGCGTTGGCATAGCCGTAAATTTGGCCCGGTACCGATCGACAGGTTTATTCCCATTGCCGAGGAATCCAGTCAAATTCTGGAGCTGGAAGATTTTGCTATCAAAGCCGCTCTGACTCAGGTCAAATTATGGAACAAACAATTCAATCAGACATTACGTGTAGCGCTTAATATTTCCGGCTTTCATTTCCGGCAGAAAAATTTTGTGCAGCAAATTGAATCCATACTCTACGAACTCCAAGTTGACCCTCAATTTCTGGAACTGGAACTAACCGAATCGGCGGTCATGAAAAATACCCAGGAAAGTATAGACAAACTCACCTATTTAAAACAGTTGGGGATCAAGATTAGTATTGATGACTTTGGCACGGGTTACTCTTCCATGAGTTACTTAAAACAACTTCCTATTGATAGCTTAAAAATTGATAAGAGCTTTATTGACGGTATACCTGATGACTCGGATAATAAAGCCATTACCCTGGCCATTATTGAACTGGCGCATCAGTTTAATCTGGAGACTGTTGCAGAAGGCGTGGAAAATAAACACCAGGATGCGTTTTTAAAACAGGCAGGCTGTTCTTTAATCCAGGGCTATTATTACTATAAACCATTAAGTGCCGAAGAGATTGAAAAAAAGCTGCATCTTTTTTCAATACCTCATCAATAATTTCCAGGCCTGATAAATTCAGCAACTTATACTTTTCTGGCACGCAATGTGCAGTATTAATTTAGAATACAGGAGAATTAATCATAACAAACTGCCTGAACAACAAAGTAATTGACCAGAGAAATCATTAT
>CBDTVA010000412.1:0-3107 GCA_965363935.1 uncultured Gammaproteobacteria bacterium
AAGTTGAATAGAAAAGCTGCTTATAATCTGTCTATGGAGAATTGACACTTGGAATTTCACTGGTCCACTTTTATTTTGGAGATCATCAATTTTCTGATCCTGGTCTGGATATTGAAATATTTTCTCTACAAACCTGTGTTGAAAATTATCGCGCAGAGAAAGGCGGATATCCAGAAAGATCTGGATGACGCACAAGCTATGCGTGATGAATCACATAAGCTGCAAAAGAAATATGAACACCGACTGCAGGAATGGCAACAGGAAAAACAGCGTTCACTGAGTAAACTGCATGAAGAAATTGATCTTGAACGTGAACGCCTGATGAAGGAATTAAAACAGTCACTTGAACAGGAGCAGAAAAAAGCCCGGGTCCTGGAAGCACACCGGCTTAAAGACACGATAAAAATACTGCAACAGCAGGCGTTGCGTCAGGGCACCCGTTTTACGGCCACTCTGTTATCTCGCCTGGCCAGTCCGGAACTGGAGAGCCTTTTATTTGCTCTGCTGCTGGAAGATTTGAACTCACTTTCCGATGAGCGTCAGGAATTGCTGCAAACAACTGCTAAAGGAAAAAAAGATCAATTGGTAAAGGTTTCCAGCAGCAATGAATTA
Organism: uncultured Gammaproteobacteria bacterium; assembly: GCA_965363935.1. Taxonomy (GTDB): domain Bacteria; phylum Pseudomonadota; class Gammaproteobacteria; order GRL18; family GRL18; genus CBDTVA01. The sequence continues at coordinate 613 of CBDTVA010000412.1, forward strand.
AGCCAGAGTAATAGAAAAAAACTGGAAGATACCCTGAATCTTCTGGCCGGAACCGGACTGGCTTATGAATACCAGCAGGAACCCCGCTTACTGTCTGGCCTGCGTATTGTTCTTGGTCCCTGGATGTTACATGCCAACTTGCAGGATGAACTGCAATTTTTTTCAGAGTCCGTGCATGAGTGATGAAATGGACAGGCAGCCTACACTGCTGGATCAACAGGCTGACTGGTTGAGCAATTATCAGTTTGGCCTGCGTATTTCTGAACATGGCAATGTGGTGTCCATTGGTGACGGGATTGCCTGGATCAGTGGCCTGCCTTCAGCCACCATGGATGAGGTTTTGAATTTTGAAGATGGCAGTCAGGGGATGGTTTTTGACCTGACCCCGGAGCTGATTGGTGTGGTGCTGCTACATGAAACCGATACATTGACTTCGGGAATGTCCGTGCGTGTGACGGGGCATCGCTTGAGTATACCCGTGGGTGATTCTTTACTGGGACGTATTATCGATCCGCTCGGAACCCCGCTGGATGATCTGCCGAAGCCGGAGCATTACAGCTTTCAGCCTGTGGAATCAGCTTCACCCGCTATTATTGCCAGAGGCTTTGTGCAAAAGCCGTTATATACAGGTTGTAAAATCATTGACACCATGATGCCCATTGGTAAAGGACAGCGTCAACTGATTATTGGTGATGAAGGACTGGGCCGCAGTTCAATTGCAATTGATACGGTGCTTAATCAAACCGGCAAGAACGTTTATTGTGTCTATGTACTGATTGGCCAAAAACTTTCTACGATTGTTAACTGTATTGATACTTTACGCCAACACAATGCTCTTGAGTATACAACCGTGGTGGTTGCCAAAGCCAGTGCCTTACCCGGATTACAATATCTTGCACCCTTTTCTGGTTGCAGTGTCGCCGAATACTGGATGAATAAGGGGCAGGATACGCTGGTGGTTTATGATGATCTTTCCACGCATGCCAAAACATATAGAGAACTGTCTCTGTTATTGCGTCGACCGCCTGGACGTGAAGCCTATCCCGGTGATATCTTCTCGGTACATGCACGTCTGCTGGAACGTTCCACCATGCTCAATATGGCTCATGGCGGTGGCAGCATGACGGCATTACCTATTGTGGTAACGAATCAGGGTGAAATCGCTGCTTATATACCGACAAATCTTATCTCAATAACTGACGGACAGATCTATCTTGACTGTGAACTGTTCGCTGCAGGGTTTCGTCCCGCGATAGATATTGCACGTTCGGTGTCACGCATTGGTGGTCAGGCACAGCATCCCAGTATCAAGGACGAAGCAGGGCGCATGAAACTGGATTATTTGCAGTTTCTGGAGCTGGAAGTCTTTACTCGCTTCGGGGCTAAAGTTGAAGCTTCCATTGAAGCTGCGATTAAGCGTGGCCGCTTGCTCAGGGAAATTTTTAAGCAGGAACGGCTTGAACCCATGCCCGTGGAATTCCAGCTGGCATGGCTGATAGCCTATAATGAAGGATTGCTGGATGATGTAAATCCGGATTCACTACCTGAAATACTCAATGATATGGCCAGCAGTGTTCAGCAATCCGAGCTGATTCTCAATAGTGAACGCAGTTTATGGGTCAAGGCTATTGGTATTTGGCTGGATGCGTTTAACAGGACAGCTTCATGACTCAGCTCAGTGAAATGGAACATCATCTGCAGCAACTATCCGATATGCGCAATATTATGAATGCAATGAAAAATCTGGCTTATATGGAGCACCGAAAGTTGTCCCGTTTGCTGTTATCCCAACAGCAAATGATATCTAATCTGGAGCATGTGGCTGCCGACTATCTGAACTTTCATCCTTACCCCCGACACCTTGAGGCATCAGCGAAAAATATTTATCTGCTGATAGGTTCAGAAAGGGGATTTTGCGCCAATTTCAATGAGAAACTGGTACAGGCATTTGATGAACAATATCAACCGGTCAGCGATGAGAGCAACACAATCATTATTGTCGGGCATAAACTGGGAAAATTGTTTGAGTCAGATTCACGGGTTGCAGATTTTATTGACGGGGCCAGTTTTGAAGAGGAGATTGCATCGATACTTAACAGCATAGTATCTGCAGTCAGCGTATTACAGGAACAATTTGGTACAATTGTCCTGACAGTCCTGTGTCATACCCAGAACAGTGACAAAAATCAGGACGGAATAATCAGTCGGGTTTTATTGCCACCGTTCCAGAGTGACCTGGAGTCAGCTCGTTTTACTTATCCACCCCAACTGAATTTACCGGCAGAACAGTTTTTCTCTGATCTTAGCGAACACTACCTGTTTGCCGCCCTGTATGAAATTGCCTATACCTCTCTGATGATAGAAAACCTTTGGCGAGTACAACATCTGGAAGGCGCTGTGCATCGCCTGGATGCGGATACTGAAACCCTGACAAAAAAATGCCGCACCCTGCGTCAGGAAGAAATCACTGAGGAAATAGAGGTCATATTGCTGAG
>CBDTVA010000413.1:0-3107 GCA_965363935.1 uncultured Gammaproteobacteria bacterium
TTCATTTTCACTCTTTCCCGATTCCACTTTGACACTGGCTTCATAAAGCTTGCCCGAATTAGCTGCATAGCCCGCCTGCATTAGCACCAGGCTGATAAACACCGAACTGATAAAGCCATTAGCCCATAAAAAGGGCCTAATACTAAAAAAATCTCTGATTTGCTTGTTTTTCAAGGTATAAGTTTCCCTGGCTGGTTTGATTCAGTCGGATAGGGTATCAAAAAACCGCTCGATAGTATAATACTTGACTCTGGATCACGGAAGGTTTTTACAACACATTTCATTTAAACCCCTTTTTTGTCTGTCACTATTGAATAAAAAAGCCGGAGCCAATCAAATCGGAGGCCCTCTTTTCTGGAAAATAAACTTTCTGAATTGGTAGTTAAATTTTAAGTGAGTTAGAAGTATAATAGCCCCCTTTTCTTTTTTTAAATTTCGTCGGAGTATCCAGGTGAGTCAGCAGAAGAACAAGCAATCTCTTAGTTATCGTGATGCGGGGGTTGATATTGATGCAGGCAATTCGCTTGTTGAACGCATCAAGCCCTATACCAAAGCGACTCATCGATCGGGTGTGCTTGGCGGCCTGGGGGGCTTTGGCGCCCTGTTTGAACTACCTCTGGATCGTTACAAAAACCCGGTGCTGGTCTCAGGAACTGATGGTGTCGGCACAAAACTGAAACTGGCCTTGATGACAGGCAAACACGATACCATCGGTATCGATCTGGTGGCCATGTGTGCCAATGATTTAATTGTTGCCGGTGCTGAACCGCTGTTTTTTCTTGACTACTACGCCACAGGAAAGCTGGATCTCGATACCGCAACTGATGTTGTTAAGGGAATTAGTGAGGGCTGCATCCAGGCAGGCTGTGCACTCACCGGCGGTGAAACAGCCGAAATGCCCGGCATGTACGCAGGCGATGATTATGATTTAGCCGGTTTTTGTGTCGGAATTGTTGAAAAAGATCGCATAATTGATGGCTCTAAAGTCAAACAGGGTGATATTCTGCTGGGTCTTGCCTCCAGCGGTCCTCATTCCAACGGCTACTCACTGATCCGCAAAGTCATTGAAGTATCCGGCGCTGATTTGCATGCTGAATTTGAACACAGCACACTGGGTAACCGTCTGTTGGAACCCACCCGGATCTATGTCAAGTCTCTGCTGGCCCTCAGCAATGAAATCGAGATTCATTCTTTGTCGCATATCACTGGCGGCGGTTTGCTGGAAAATCTGCCCCGGGTTATGCCACCTCATACCAGCGCCAAAATTGATGGTCAAAGCTGGTCAAGACCTGGAGTATTTGACTGGCTGCAGGAACAGGGCAATATTGCAGCCAATGAAATGTATCGTACCTTTAATTGCGGGATTGGAATGGTGGTTGTGGTTGCCCCTGAAGATCAGAAAAAAGCCGTGGATATTTTACAGCAACAGGGTGAAACAGTGTTTACCCTGGGCCGCATTGAAGCAAGTTCCGAAGAGACTCCGACGGTCATTATCAGCGAGTAACAGCCTTTTGCATTCTCACTCTAAAGACCCTGATGAGCAAAAAACCGGTACACCTCTACCCATTGTCGTACTTGTATCCGGGGATGGCAGTAATCTCCAGGCCATAATCGATCATGTTGCAGACAGGACACTCAATGCCAGAATTTGTGCTGTCATCAGCAATAAAGCCGATGCCTATGGCCTTCAGCGTGCCCGTAAGGCCAATATTTCGACCGAAATCATTGACCACAGACACTATGACAGCCGGGAGAGTTTTGATGCCGAGTTAATCAGAAGCATTGAAAAATATCATCCGGAACTTATTGTGCTGGCCGGTTTTATGCGTATTTTAACAGATGATTTTGTTAATCATTTTTCTGGAAAAATGATTAACATTCATCCCTCTCTGCTGCCCAAACACCGGGGCCTTCACACTCATAAACGAGTTCTGGAAGCGGGTGACAGGGAGCACGGACTCAGCATTCACTATGTCAGCACTGAACTGGATGGCGGCCCCATAATTCTGCAAAAATCAGTACCTGTGCTTGAGGATGATACAGAAGAAAGTCTGGCGCAACGAGTGCTGGTCCAGGAGCATCTGGCATACCCAAAAGTCATTCAATGGTTTGCTGAAAAACGTTTGCAAATCGTTAATAATCAGGTCATGATAGATAATAAACCGATCATTCTCTAAGTGATTTTTTTAGTGTGAGTGGGTATGAGCAAAGCATGAAATCTGACTGTCCATGTGATCTTTCACTACAACCTCAAATGCGATCTATATTATCGCTACTCCGGTTAATGACTTTTACCCGGTTAATGACTTTTACCCGGTTAATGACTTCAATCATTGCAATCTGCTCCATGCTGCTAATATCAACTCCAGCAATCTCAGAGCAAAACAATCCCTCTAAAACTCAGTCCGCGCTTAGACCTTTTGTTGCCACCTATATGATCACGGCCATGGGCCTTGAAGGTATCAATGTCACCAATTCATTAAGTCTGGGTGAAACCAGCGGTGATGGTCAGGAATATCATTTCAAATCCTATTCTATGTCGGTTGGCTTGCTGGCTTTCAAAAAAGATGAAACGCGTGATGAGCAAAGTAAAGGTACAATTCAGGCGGCTCAAATTCAGTCTGAGCATTACAGCTATCTACAGCTTCGCGATAATGAAACGCGTCGTGATGTGGTCATCGAATTTGACTGGAATAAAAAAGAGGTTACCAATAATCACAAACATAAAAACAGCCTATGGACCATGTCTGTCCCCCTGAAGACAATCGATAAGCTATCCTATCAACTCTCTCTGATGCTGAAATTGGCTAATAAACAGGAAAAACGCTTTAGTTTTGATATTGCCGATGGTGGTAAAATTAAAAAATATAATTTTGAAGTCATGGGAAAAGAGCGGGTTTATACTTCACTGGGCAGTTATACTGCCTTAAAAATACAACACCAGCGCCATCAAAAAGATAAAAATATTACCTTATGGTGTGCACCGGAGCTCAATTATCTACCGGTAAAAATCATTCAGGAAGAGACCGGAAAGCCGACTTTTGTTTCAACTCTGATCTCTTATCAGGAAGGCATGACCGGCCACTAACATGCTCTTGATAACAATC
>CBDTVA010000414.1:0-3103 GCA_965363935.1 uncultured Gammaproteobacteria bacterium
CAGGCGGGTAATTTTTAATCCGGGGACCGAATCTGTCCTTCTGGAAGAAGCGCTATCCCATGCCGGTATTGCTTTTTGTTTCGACTGTACGCTGGTCATGCTGCAAACAAACCAGTTTGGTTTCTGATAGCTTTGATCTGAATATTCCAGAACATTAATTTTCATGCAGTGAATAATGCTATGGTATAATTGTTTTTTTCTGACCTCTGCAAAAAAGTCAGTTCGCAATACTCTAAAAAAAACAGCCTAAAAACAAACTCAATTGCTCATATTGTCAATCAATTTTTAGGCATTTTATGTTACCAAAAAGTTGCCTGCCGAATTTTAACTTGGCCGAGGGCTTTTATATTGGCTATGGACTTATGACTATTCTGAAAACTACTTTAAATACTACTTTGAAAAAAAGTCGATTACCTGTTTTATTGATTGCTTTAGCATTAATACCTCTGCAACTCTTTGCAGCTGAAGGGGGGGTACATGAACCCATGGACCTGACCTCAAGTTCAATTGGTTTTATTTCCCTGATAATCTTTATGGTTGCTTATCTGTTTGTTATGGCAGAAGAATTTACCCATTTGCGTAAATCCAAACCGGTAATTCTGGCAGCAGGTGTTATCTGGTCCATGATTGGCTGGGTTTATGTACAACATGGCATGCCTGAACTGGCAGAACATGCGATTCGTCACAATCTGCTGGAATATGCAGAACTGATGTTGTTCTTACTGGTTGCCATGACTTACATTAATGGTATGCAAGAACGAAATGTCTTTGATGCACTTCGATCCTGGCTGATCCGTAAAGGTTTTTCTTTTCCTCAGTTGTTCTGGTTGACCGGTATCCTGGCATTCTTTATTTCGCCTATCGCAGATAATTTAACCACTGCACTATTGATGTGTGCGGTTGTGTTGGCTGTTGGCGGTACCAATACCCGATTCGTCACATTGGCCTGTATCAATATTGTGGTTGCAGCAAATGCTGGCGGGGCGTTTAGTCCATTTGGCGATATCACCACCTTAATGGTATGGCAAAAAGGCATGGTGGACTTCTGGGGATTTTTTGCCCTGTTTATACCTTCAGTGGTTAATTATGTAGTGCCTGCCGCAATTATGCATTTTGCCATCCCAAAAGAATCGCCAGCTGCTTCTGATGAAAGGGTTATTATGAAACGGGGTGCCAAGCGTATGATGGTACTCTTTTTGATAACCATTGCAACCGCTGTCAGCTTTCACAACTTTCTGGGGCTCCCCCCCGTTATTGGCATGCTTACTGGTCTAAGTTATCTCCAGTTTTTGGGCTATTATCTCAAGAAAACCAAGCACAAATGTATTGCTCATGAACAGTTTTGTAATGATTCTGAGGAAAATAATATTGGTGAAATAGTTGCATTTGATGTGTTTAAACCGGTTGCAAAAGCGGAATGGGATACCCTGTTTTTCTTTTATGGCATTGTTTTATGTGTTGGCGGGCTGGGCTTTCTGGGCTATCTGTCAATGGCATCAGAGCTTATGTATAACCAGTGGGGAGCAACTTTTGCCAATATCAGTGTAGGGGTTCTGTCAGCTATTGTTGATAATATCCCTGTGATGTTTGCTGTATTGACTATGAATCCGGATATGTCAACGGGTCAGTGGCTGCTGGTGACCTTAACGGCCGGGGTGGGCGGCTCACTTCTGTCAATTGGGTCAGCTGCCGGTGTTGCTCTGATGGGGCAGGCTCGCGGACAGTATACCTTCTTTGGCCACCTTAAATGGACACCTGTAATTGCTCTTGGCTATGCGGCCAGTATTATGGTACATATGTGGGTTAATAGTTCACTGTTTTGAACGAAAGGTTCCCAGACAAAAGTATGGGAACCTGTTCAACTTAAGGTAGGTTCAAAACTAAAATGCCGCCATTATTGCTTCAGTGACTTCACCGATGGATGGGCCGCCATCAATTGAAATGACTTTTGCAACACCTTCGTGAGCCTTAAAGAAGTTTACCGCAGCCATAGTACCGGTATTTTCGTCATAGTAAATATCATGACGTTTATCAATAGCTTCATCGTCCTGATCGTCTGCACGAGCAGACAATGCACCGCCGCAGACACGGCAGACTATAGTGCCATCGTCTTTTTCTACGGGTTTGATGGCATCAAAGGCAATGTGATTAGGATGATTATTATCATTTTCACACAGTCGGCGGCCGGTAATTCGTATTTTCGCTACCTCACGGGGCAAGACGATTTCAATGACACAGTCCAGTTTGATATTTTCAGCGGCTAGAGCTTTTGCCAATGTTTCAGCCTGAACCTTGTTACGCGGGAAGCCATCCAGCAGCCAGCCTTTCTTGCAGTCATCTTCTTTCAGACGATCCAGGATCATTGGGATGGTAATGTCATCCGGCACCAGATCACCACGATCAATATATTCTTTTGCCTTTATACCCAGTTCAGTACCGCCGCCAATGTTCTTGCGGAAAATTGCCCCGGATTCAATGTGGGCAATAGAGTATTTTTCCTGAACGATAGCTCCCTGAGTTCCTTTACCACTACCGTTTGGTCCAAAGATTAAGATATTCATTTATTTCCCTTTTCGCTTTATTTATAGTAAACAGTTAGAGTGAGTTTTTTTAAAATCGAGACAAGTAATAATATCATTAACTATTCAATAGTTCGACTCCCGGGCAGGCTCCGGGTGAAATTTCCGGGTCACTGTTATTGAATTTACTGGATTCATTTCTTAGTAGGAATTGAACTACAATAATATTTTGATGGTTAATATAGCATTCAAAGCAGGCAATAACGCTGATCTAAATCAATTTTCATTCTTTATAGATATTCCTGATAAGGCACAAATATGAGCAAAGCATTTAATGAACCTGGTTTTCGTGATGGTGTGAATTTAATGGTGGATCGGGCAATTGCAGTGATGGGCCTTGAGGCTGGAGTGGCCAACGCCATCAAATCCTGTAATGCAGTATTGCAGGTTCAGTTCCCGGTTAAAATACGCGGTAAGATTGAGGTCTTTACCGGCTGGCGGGCAACTCATAGCACTCATCGACTGCCGTCCAAAGGCGGCATACGTTATGCGCCTTATGCCAATCAGGATGAAGTTGAAGCCCT
>CBDTVA010000415.1:0-3094 GCA_965363935.1 uncultured Gammaproteobacteria bacterium
GAATGAGTAAGTGGAAACTTAGAAATGTGAATTATTTTTTAAGGCTGCCCTAAGTTACAAGATAACAGCTAAAGACTTCTGATTAGTATATAAACCGCCCCGGTTCCACCATCTCTGGGCTGGGCTGAGGAAAAAGCCAGCACATCGGGATGCTGCCTTAACCAGCTGTTCACTTTGTTTTTTAACACGGGCTTATTGGTCTGGGCACGGTAACCTTTACCGTGCACCAGTCGAATACAGCGTATCTGTTGCTTTCGGGCAAAGTCAATAAATTCTAGCAACATTGCTCTTGCTTCATCAATGGTTAAACCATGCAGATCCAGATAATCATCAATAATAACTTTGCCTTGTCGTAATTGTTTTTGAGTTTTTAACTGCAGACCGGGGCGGGAAAAAAAGATAAACTCTTCGCCAGTGACTTCGGGATATTCTCGTTCATCGGATATGGGGGCTTGAAATTCGTCCTCATCGTATTGATTCTTATCCTTAAATGGCCTGGTGTTGTCAGGATGAGCATACAAATCGATGTGATCATTCTGTATCGGTTTGACACCCTTCATTTCCTTGCGAAAACTGGCAAAATCATCATTTGGGTGTTTTTTAGTCATTATAGAAATAAAATTATAAAAAGTTGTCTGCAACTATATGAAAACTGAGATTTTTTAAGTATTATCTCATGTGTGTGGAGCAGGCAATATAAATCTCTTATCCGGAACTGGGCGTATTGCCTACATCTTTCGGCTTAATTATACCAATAAATAAAGAAATTGAATGCATATTCTTGTCAGTAATGATGATGGCTATCTGGCTGAAGGGCTGAATTGTCTGGTAAAATATCTTGCTAAAATTGCCCGCGTTACAGTTGTGGCCCCCCAGGCTGATCGAAGTGGTGCCAGTAATTCATTGACTCTGGATCGACCTTTATTTCCCGAACAGGCGAACAATGGCTTTATTGCTATCAATGGTACACCAACCGATTGTGTGCATATTGCCATTACCGCCTTGCTGGCAGATGATCCGCCCGATATCGTGGTGTCGGGTATTAATCGTGGACCTAATTTAGGTGATGACATCCTGTATTCCGGCACAGTGGCTGCAGCAACTGAGGGACGTTTTCTGGGATTACCAGCAATTGCAGTATCACTAGGCAGTTTTGAAGGAAATTACTTCGCTACTGCAGCAAAAGTTGTAGTAAAAATTGTTCAGCAGTTACAAACTGAACCTCTGGCACCGGACACTATATTAAATATTAATGTCCCGGATATTGAATATGAGCAACTGGGCGTTTTTCAGGCCACCCGTCTGGGTAAAAGACATAAGGCAGAGCCTGCAGTTGAAGCTATCGATCCTCGCAATCGAAAAGTCTACTGGCTGGGACCCATTGGTGATGAAGCAGATGCGGGGCCAGGAACGGATTTTTTTGCCTTGAATAATAACCAGGTATCGATTACGCCAATAAAAATTGATTTAACCAACTATGAATTAATTGAACCGGTAAAACAATGGTTAGATACTCTGGAAAAATAAGGATAAAACACCTATGAACCTCTCCATAAATGGAGTAGGGATGACATCACAACGAACCAGGGATCGGTTAATTAGTCTATTAAAAAAGTACAACATTAGAAATGAAAACGTATTGCATGTCATGGCAACAATGCCCAGACACCTGTTTGTGGATGAAGCGCTTGCCAGCAGAGCCTACGAAAATATCTCACTTCCCATAGGTCATGGCCAGACCATTTCCCAGCCATATATGGTTGCACGTATGACAGAACTTCTGCTGGAAGGGGGGAATGTAAACAACGTGCTTGAAGTCGGTACGGGTTCAGGTTATCAGACAGCTATTTTGTCCAGACTGGTAAAAAATGTGTACAGTGTGGAGCGCATCAAACCCTTATGGGATAATGCCAGAAAAAAATTTCGTCAGTTAAAACTGAATAATATCTTGACCCGGCACAGTGATGGTGGCTGGGGATGGCTGGAAAAAGCACCCTTTGATGCCATAATTGTTACTGCGGCGCCAGAAACTTTGCCGGTGTCATTGTTGGAGCAACTGGTTGATGGTGGCAGATTAATCATACCAATGGGGAAGAAAGGGGATCAGGATTTATTGCTTTTTCAACGAGTCGGCAATAAATTCCATAAAAAATCCCTGGAAAAAGTAAGATTTGTCCCGCTATTGAACGGACGAACTTGAGATAATTGTGCTTTTTATAACCAACAGCAAGTAAAACTGAAATGAAAATATTTTCCAAACTTTACGAAAAAGTCATGAACTGGTCCAGACATCCTCATGCTGAACGCTACCTTGCAGGGTTAAGCTTTGCAGAATCCTCTTTTTTTCCAATTCCACCCGATGTTATGCTGGCTCCCATGTCACTTGCAAAAACTGACAAAGCCTTTCGCTTTGCCCTGATTACCACACTGGCCTCAGTGTCCGGAGGTATATTGGGTTATGGGATTGGATTTTGGTTTATTGATATAATTCAACCTCTTATAGGTTCTGGTGGTCGCTGGGAACATAGTTATGCAATGACACGGGAATGGTTTTCTGAGTGGGGCTTCTGGGCAATTTTTGTTGCCGGATTTTCTCCGATTCCATATAAGGTTTTTACCATTGGTGCGGGTGCAATGGGGATGTTTTTTATTCCGTTTGTCATTGCCTCAGCTATTGGCCGAGGGGCACGTTTCTTTCTGGTTGCCTCTTTGATGAAGTGGGGAGGCAAAGAAATGGAACTTAAACTGAAACAATATATTGATTTTTTAGGCTGGTTTGTTATATTTATTGGGGTAATTGCTTATATTGTTTACAAAATATAAGCGTACCATGAATAGTAGTAAATTAAGAGTAACTGAAATAGCTTTTTCGCTATCGTGCTCATTCATGTTTTTATTAACGGCTTTTTTAACAGGGTGCACAGCAACATATGCTCCGGTTGAACAACGAAGTGCCACACAATATAGTGTAAAAAAAAAATATACCGGAAAAACACCTGCTTATCATACGGTAAAAAAAGGTGATACGCTTTACTCTATAGCCTGGATGTACGGCCTTGATTATAAGGGTATTGCCTATAAAAACAGAATAAAA
>CBDTVA010000416.1:0-3087 GCA_965363935.1 uncultured Gammaproteobacteria bacterium
CGCCTTCTTTGTTTGATTCTCTGACAATGGCATCAAAGTTACCTTCATCACCAATGTTTATAAACTGGTTTGGCAGCCATTTTTTTGCTTCGTCACCGGTTATTTTATGAAAGGTACGTCCTTCTTCAGACCAGCTGTCAACTTTCTTGTCGTGCAGATCCCAAAAATTGGCAGGCAGGTTTTGTACGCCGCTATAGAGCAGGTTGACATCTTCGAGAACCTGATCGTTATTATAGTCCTCAACATGGACACCAATGGCAGCAGCTTTAATGCGCAGGTTGATGTCTTTACTGACCAGTGATACTTCGGGTAGCTGAGGATTTTTCTGCAGTGCAACGGTGATCCCTAAAATGTCATTGTCATTTTTTTGCCCAGGCAGGGGAATTGGGATTTCGGTTGGGATATGTTCGGTTTGCAGAAAAAGTTTTCCATTGGCAATAAAACCTTCTTCGCTGTCTTCGTCAAAGCCGATTCTCTGGTTCAGATCCAGACCGCTTTTAATTTCCTGAGGGCTGGCAAATGAGGTCAGGTCATCAAGAAAACGACTGGCCTGACGAGCGTTGCGGGCAACTTCCGAATGACCTTTTTTATTGTTATCCAGCTCCTCCAGAACCACCATTGGCAGGAACAGATCGTGTTCGGCAAAGCGGAATAAGGCGGTAGGATCATGGATCAGGACATTGGTATCAAGAACAAACAAACGTTTTTCGCTGCTTTTAGTGCGAGGTTTTCTGGCATGCTTGTCATCGTTGTTTTCTGTCATAGTTTTTTTTCCGCCATAGAATGAATAATCTTCCTGAGTGTGAGTATATTATATAGAATTACAACGCCTCAATGGCTTCTAAAACCTGGGTAAGGTGTTCTTTTACTTTGACCTTGCGCCACTCTTTGATCAGTTTCCCATTGCCATCGATTAAAAAAGTACTGCGTTCTATGCCCATGTGTACCTTCCCATAGAGCTTTTTCTCTTTAATGACATCGAAAAGCTTACAGATGGTTTCGTCTTTGTCTGAAATCAGTTCAAAGGGAAACTCATGTTTGGCTTTGAAATTTTCATGAGCCCTGATGCCGTCTCTGGACAGGCCAAAGATTTTAATGTTTTTTTGTTCAAAAGCGGAATAGTGATCACGAAAGTCCTTACCTTCCTGAGTGCATCCAGGCGTATTATCCTTGGGATAAAAATACAGCAGCACAGGAGTGCCTTTGAAATCACTGAGTTTAAAATCTATACCACTGGTTGCCTGACCAGAAAAGTCTGGAATTTTCTTACCTGTTTCGACCTGGCTCATTGTTGATCCTGAAATTGAATTTAGTTAAGCTGCATTAGGGCAGCCTTAAATAGCTATTCCTGGGGTTAGAGCCTGGGTGCTTCAATTGAAGCATCCAGATTCATATCTTCGCAGAGATCCAGAAAGTCCTCTCTGAGATCATTGATAATAATGCTTTGAGGAACCGCGATGACCATCTCAATTGCAAACATCCGGGTTCCGGTATGTGGTGCCTGATAACGGTCGGTTTGCATGCTCTGAATATTGATTTTCCGCGCAGAAAAGAAATCAGCCAGTTTATAGACAATGCCCGGATTATCCATTGCCAATACTTCAACAATATAAGGAATGTGCTTTTCAGGCAAAGTGTTTGCACTGGTGTGTTTGCTGATGATATTCAATTCAAGAGAGCCAGCTCTCTGGTTTAAAATCTGTTCGATATTGTTCAAATCACTGGCTGTTGCTGAAATCAGCAAAATAATGGCAAATTCACCACCCAGCACGGTCATTCGGCTATCATCAATATTGCCATTGTGTTGGACAATCAACTGGGATAGTTCATTCACAATGCCAGGGCGGTCACTGCCAATTGCTGAAATTACGAGTTGGTTCGAGTTGTTATCTGAAGGTGACATAAAAGTTGCTACCCATAAAAGTTAAAAAGTTTATTGAATTATTGACTACATGATTCAATAAATAAAGAACTTTGTAACATATAAAATCTGAGCGGAAGTTGTGTGGCTTTCATGTTACCTGATAAAAAGCGAATATCTTGCCTGATTTAAGTGGTTTTCTGCAAGGGAATCTAGGATAATAGGCGACTGTTTTAAATTTGAAATGATTGTGGAGATGGTAAATGTTTAGTGGCAGTATGGTTGCCCTGGTGACGCCCATGCATGCGGACGGCGGTGTGGATCAGGAGTCCCTGGCAAAACTGGTAGAATTTCATGTGGAAAATGGCACTGATGCCATAGTTGCAGTGGGCACAACGGGTGAGTCTGCGACACTGAATGAAAAAGAACACTGTCAGGTCATTAAACTGGTTGTTGGTATGGTCAATAACCGTATTGCTGTGATTGCGGGTACCGGAGCAAATTCCACCTCAGAAGCGATTGAACTGACTCAATGTGCGATGCAGGCAGGAGCAGATGCCGGACTTCTGGTAACCCCGTATTATAACAAGCCTACTCAGGAAGGTTTGTATCAGCACTTTAAGAAGATTGCTGAAACTGTTGCCATACCGCAAATTCTCTATAATGTTCCAGGCCGCACGGCAGTTGACATGTTACCGGAAACCGTGGCGCGTTTGTCAGGGATTGCCAATATTGTGGGTATCAAAGAAGCCACCGGCGATTTGCAGCGCGGAAAACAAATTATAGATGAATGCGGCGATAAGCTGGATGTTTATTCTGGTGACGATGCGACTGCTATGGAGCTGATTTTATTAGGTGCCAGGGGTGATATCTCTGTGACAGCTAATGTTGCGCCCAGGGCAATGCATGAAATGTGTGCAGCGGCTCTGGCAGGTGATCGGGAAACTGCGACAGCCATCAATAACCGTCTGCTGGCATTGCATAGTAAGTTATTTGTTGAGTCCAATCCCATTCCAGTTAAATGGGCATTGTATGAAATGGGCTTAATTCCTGAAGGGATCCGCTTACCTCTTACGCCATTGGACGCGCAATATCATGATGTGATCCGTGATGCGATAAAACAGGCCTCATAAGTGGCATACAAAATCAGTGAAGTATTAAGACAGGTGTGTGATGAAACAAACCGCTTCAGAAAATAAAATTAACCCTATTCAGAGCCTCAGCCC
>CBDTVA010000417.1:0-3076 GCA_965363935.1 uncultured Gammaproteobacteria bacterium
ATGATCACATGAATAAACTTAAATATTTTACGATGAACAGCAAAATTATCGGTAAGGATCGGCTATGCTCAGCTTATTCAGAATCTGAATTTCCAGGTTTTCCATGCGCTGTGCTTCAGAATCATTCATGTGATCATAGCCTATGAGGTGCAATACGCCATGTATCACCATATGCGCCCAGTGGTGTGCTATGGTTTTTTGCTGCTGATGAGCCTCTTCAAGCACCACATCATGACAAATAACTACATCACCCAGTAAAGGCAATTGCACTTGTGCAGGGGCTTCAAAGGGAAAAGAGAGCACATTGGTAGGTTTGTCTATATGGCGATAGGTTTTATTTAAAGTCTGTATTTCATCCTTGTCGACAACACGCAGCGTCAGCTCGTATTCATTGTTCAGGAGCTTTTGGCTTTGCTCTGATTCTCCAGACAAAGTTTCTTCAGGCAAAGTTTCTCCAGACAAGGCTGCTTCTGACAGCGCCGCTTTTATCCACAGCTCCATTGTTTCCCTGGCTGGAATGCTGTCCGATGCAACAACCTGCTGCAGATCCAGATAAAGAGAAATATGTTCGTTCACCGGGCAGATTTTTTATGTGTATGGACAGAATTTGACTTGCGATGAGAGGATTTAGCCGGTGCGTTTTTCTGTGTGCTTTGCTGTACCATGTCATGCGTTTCTTCATATGATTCATAGGCGTCCACAATACCCTGCACCAGGGCATGCCGGACTACGTCTTTGGAGTTGAATAGAGTAAAACTGATCCCTTTCGCTTTTGACAGAACCTCAAGAGCATGTTTTAAGCCAGAAGGACGACCTCCCGGTAAATCAATCTGGGTCACATCACCATTGACAATGGCAGTCGAACCAAAGCCAATTCGGGTCAGAAACATCTTCATCTGTTCCCTGGTTGTGTTTTGGGCCTCATCCAGAATAATAAACGACTCATTGAGACTCCGGCCACGCATAAATGCCAGAGGTGCCACCTCAATAACATTACGTTCAATTAATTTACTGACTTTCTCAAAACCCATCATTTCATACAGGGCATCATAGAGAGGCCGCAGGTAGGGATCAATTTTTTGTGACAGGTCGCCAGGTAAAAAACCCAGATTCTCACCAGCCTCAACGGCAGGGCGCGTCAGTATAATTCGTCTTACCTGATCACGTTCAAGTGCCTGTACGGCACACGCGACAGCTAAAAAGGTCTTACCTGTGCCAGCGGGCCCGACGCCAAAGTTGATATCATGCTGTAACACCCGTTTGATATAATCCTGCTGGTTTTTACCGCGCGGTTTGATCAAACTGCGACCTGCAAGGATCGACACCCCGTCTGACTGATCTAACTGATAGTTATCAGACTGACTGGCACCTTCTTTTAACCTGGCTTCAATGCCTGATTCCTGTAAAAACAGGTGTACCCGCTGAGGGTCCAGTACTCTGTGAGCACTCTCTTCATACAGGGCTTCCAGAACCAGAATTGCTGCATCCCGGTCATCAGGCTTGCCCTTTATCTTGAACTGATTAGCCCGGTTGGCAATTTGTACCGCCAGTCGTCTTTCAATCAGACGCAAATGCTCATCCAGTTGCCCGCAAAGGTTCACCAGCCGGGTATTATCGACCGGTTCCAGTACCAATTGTGTTGATTCCGGTTGTGATATAGGTTCTAACAAAAATTCTCTACCCTGATAACTTCATTCTTAAAAAATAGAATTACAGCAATTCACCACGCAGTGAATTGCTGTAAGCGGCGGTAATTTTTACCGGGATGATCTTGCCCGGCAAATCCTGTCCTTGTGGATCAAAATTCACCACGCGATTATTTTCTGTTCGTCCTGCCACTTCATTGATATCTTTTTTCGAGGTACCATACACCAGAATATTCTGTACACTGCCCACCATCTGTTGTGAATATTCCAGGGCAAATTCATTGATGCGTGCCTGCAGCTGCTTCAAGCGTTGTTTTTTAACCGCCATTGGCACATCATCAGGTAAAGATGCAGCCGGTGTACCTGGCCTGGGACTATAAATGAAACTAAAACTCTGATCAAAACGTATGTCTTCTATAAGCTGCATGGTGGCCTGAAAATCTGCCTCTGTTTCACCGGGAAAACCAATGATAAAATCTGATGAAAGATAAATATCAGGACGCGCTGCACGAATACGCTTGATTCTACTCTTGTATTCCAGAGCCGAATGACCACGTTTCATCAAACTCAAAATGCGATCCGAACCGCTTTGTACCGGCAGGTGTAAAAAGCTGACCAGTTCAGGTACTTCACGATACACATCCACCAGGCTATCGGAAAACTCATTCGGGTGTGAGGTGGTATAACGAATACGCTTAATCCCGTCGATCTGGGCGATATAATGAATTAAAAGGGCCAGATCGGCAATATCCCCTTCATGGGTTGCACCTCGATAGGCGTTCACGTTTTGTCCCAGCAGATTAACCTCAACCACGCCCTGCCTTGCCAGGGCAGCAACTTCGGCGATGACGTCATCCAGAGGCCGGGAAATTTCCTCGCCACGGGTATACGGTACCACACAAAAGGTACAGTATTTACTGCATCCTTCCATCACTGACACAAAGGCACTGGGACCTTCAGCCCGGGGTTCCGGAAGATTATCGAATTTCTCAATTTCAGGGAAAGAGACATCAATGACAGGCTGGTGAATTTTTGACACTTCATCCAGCATCTTCGGCAAACGATGCAGGGTCTGGGGACCAAAAACCAAATCCACATAGGGTGCCCGCTGGCGGATCAACTCGCCTTCCTGACTGGCCACACAACCACCCACACCAATAACGATATCAGGATTAACTTCCTTGAGCTGACGAAAACGCCCAAGCTGTGAAAAAACTTTTTCCTGGGCTTTTTCCCTGATGGAACAAGTATTTAATAACAAAATATCCGCATCCTGCGGATTCTGAACCTGAACCACGCCATGAGATTCACTCAGAACATCCGCCATCTTGGCCGAGTCATACTCGTTCATCTGGCAACCAAAAGTTTGAATATACAGCTTACCGGGCATCGAAATGCATCCTCACTTTCACGTATTAAAAGTATGTTTT
>CBDTVA010000418.1:0-3073 GCA_965363935.1 uncultured Gammaproteobacteria bacterium
ATGTCGAGCACCTGTTCTCCTAATGTAACGATAAGACCGGTATCTTCCGCCAGGGGTATGAATTTGACTGGAGGGATCAACCCCAGTTTCTTATGCTGCCAGCGAACCAGGGCCTCTACACCAATAATATCCAGATTATTAATATTAACCTGAGGCTGGTAAACCAAGGATAATTCATTATGCTCCAGAGCATGGCGCAAACCGGATTCGATGAGAATATGTTCAAAGGCTTTATTGGTCATGTCCTCGCTATAGTAGCGATAGGTATTACGCCCCTCCTCTTTGGCACTGTACATGGCCGTATCGGCATTACGAATTAAGGATTCAGAATTATTAGCGTCATCCGGATAAATACTGATCCCTAGACTGAGAGTAATATAAAGATTATGCTCCAGTACGGGTATGGGTTGAAACAATTTATGCATGATTTTTTTGACAATTTCCGCAATAATATTGCTGTCTCTGATAGAACCTATAATCATCATAAATTCATCACCGCCCAGGCGTGATACCGTATCCGTATCACGCATACACATCTGCAAACGCTGTGAAACATGAATCAAAACATCATCGCCTACTTTGTGCCCAAGAGAATCATTGATCTCCTTAAAACGATCCAGGTCAATAAAAACCACGGCAATTTTAGTCCCGTTTCGATCAGCCTGCTTGATGGCCTGATTCAGGCGATCCATAAACAAAAGTCGATTGGGCAATCCCGTTAGTGCATCATGATGGGCCTGATGAGTCATTTTCTCCCTGGATACCGTGACTTCCTGAAGTTGATCCGCCATGGTATTGAAAGCCTGGGCCATTTCACCGATCTCATCTTTGCGTTTAATGTTTAAACGATACATCATATTGTCAGAAAAAAGCTCAATTTCACTGCATAAGGCTTTAATCGGTGCCAAAATACGGGCAGCAATAGTAAGCCAGAAAATAGTAAGCATCGTAATGATTAAAAACAACAAAGCAATGATCAGTCGTTTAATCTGACTGATAATATCATCCAGCTGTTCATGAATAACGGTTATCATTTGCCGGGCGGTGGAAGACATGATCTGAATTGTTGTCTGCAATTGTTCATTCAAAGCCTGCTCCTGAAAACTGATTATTGACTTGAATTCTGTTGCAATTCGTCCATTATGGATTGCTAATAATTGCTGAAATAAGGTATGCGATTTAGAAAAATCTCTTAATAAAAGATCCATTTTTCTTTTCGACAGATAGGGTTTCTGCTGAGCAATAATAGTTTGCAATGAATGGTAGCGATTCAGCCACTGTATACGTGAACGTTCATTATGAAACAAGCGATAATCACCAGCCAGAATGCCTAACTCCTGAATTCCAGAATTAAAGTTATCAGTAATCATCGCTTGCTGGATAAGTTGTGAATGTTTTGTTGAAACCAGAACAAGACCATAGCCCAGGAAAGCAACAAAAGCAATCGAAGCCAGAATACCCAGAGTTAATAATGTTTTAAGGCGCATAACACGAACCTGACTGTCAATTTAGCGGATAACTGTGACAGCACTGGAATCGATCTTTTCCAGTGGTTCAATCATCAGATAATTAAGGTAATTAGGCACTCTATCTCCTTTCACAAAACCTCGTTCCAGAGCCCATCGTCCCTGAGATTCCAGAGCCGTCAATAGGGATTGATGAAGACTAAGAGAAAAATTAAAATCTTTCCAGGTTGACTGAATGACCTGCAGATCTTTGCTGAAACGTTTAGCCACCATTTTTTGAGCCCTGTCTTTATTTTTATTGATATAACGATTTGCCTGTAGCAGAGCAGTGAGCAATTTTTCTAACAGGCGGGGATTTTGTCTGGCAAACTCCTTCATAACTATTAAATTAAATGTTTCAGTGTACATATTGTCATGTTGCACTAGCACAGCACTTTTGCCTAGTTCAGTCTGGCCATGAAAAATAAACGGCTCCCAACTGGCCACCGCATCAACCTCACCACTCAACAGGTATTTGCTGGTGTCTTCAGGGTTTATTTTTACTATCTCCACTGTTTCAGTATCGACACCGTTCATTAACAACGTGTGATCGATAAAAAAATGGGCAGAGGTACCTATAATGGTACCGACTCGATGTCCGCTCAAATCCCTCACTGTATGAATAGCGGTTTTATCCGTGGTCAATATTTTGACATCATTATCGGATTCAACAAAAGTACCAATAACAACAAAATCACTACGTTCAAAACTATTAAACATAACCACAGCCTCTGAAGACGTGGCAAAATGAGCCTTACCCTTAAACAGGGCCTGAGCAGTCCTCATTCCACCAAGGTAATCTTGCAGATGAACATTAAGCCCCTGCTCGGAAAAATAGCCTTGCTCATGCGCAATAACCACCGGTGCGGACAAAGGTGTAACTGAAACAGCGATGATGATTTGTTCTGCATGAGAGCCCCCCAGAAAGACAAAAAAGTACAATCCGATAAAAAATTTATGCATAGCTCACCTGGTTAAAAAATCCTGAGCATCTTAATAAGAAAAAAATCCTGATATTACTGATTTTATATTTTATATTTTATATTTTATTATATAATGTAAGGTAATATCCCGTATTTTTCAAATCAGGCCCTTACATTATAATATTTTCAAATCCTAAAACGGTTATTATTTATCATTATATTATAGAACATATCTAAAGTATTTTATTGTTTTCTCTAATAAATTCAGGTCCTTCTGTCGATGACAGCAGTAAAAATTTGCTCTGGGCAAATTTAATCAAAGGCATGAAAACGAACACATATTATAGTGATTATTTCCTGATTCAATTACTCAATATTTAAGGAATGCCCCTGTAGAAACAGTGCTTCAAACTCGCTGGCCATGACCGGCTTACTAAACAGATACCCCTGGCCATATTCACAGCCCGCCTGTGCCAGAAACTGTAACTGCTCTGTGGTTTCTATACCTTCAGCGATCACCGTCAAACCCAGGGCGTGTGACATATTCAAGGTTGCCAATACCAGCGCCATGTCATCACTGTCCAGGTGTATATCGCGCACAAAAGATTGATCAATTTTTAAACTATCAAACGGAAAACTGCGCAG
>CBDTVA010000419.1:0-3067 GCA_965363935.1 uncultured Gammaproteobacteria bacterium
TGGCCAAAATCAGCTTTTCCGCAGTAGGCTTTCTATTCTCGGACAGGCTCCTAGGGGCTTGTAAAATAGTTACATCTTACTATACAGGTTGGTCACTTCACTCATATATTTCAAGAGTTGACGAACAGTCAGTGAGATAATATAGGCGTTATTATTTTTGTCCAGAGAGTGATTGAACAGTTTGAAGGATTTTTCGGCTTTCTCCAACAGGTCTTTAACCTCTTTTGTATTTCCCTCATATTGATTCAGATAATCCAGACCGGCAACAAATGCCTTACGTGATTCGGCCAGTTCTTTGAGGTAAACATCGTCATTAAAGCCCCAGTTTCGCAGCAGATAAAACAGTTCAATACGCTGGCTCAGCATACGCTGACGGCCAGAAACATTGACTACTTTAGCTATTTTCTTGCCTGAGAGATTTTCCAGTTCTACAACAATGTTATGGGAATGAAGCAACAGTTTTTCATTTATCAACACCAGTTGCTTAACATTGTCTTTTACAGCGGGAGCAAGAATCATAGTCTTATACGCAGGCCATAACTCATTTATACTGCTTAACGACTCCTTTACAGCAACAACTATTTGGTACTCTTTGAGAAACTGCAGACCATCCTCAAAACGGTTTAATGCGTCCTCAAGTTCTTGATCAGGTTGAATATAAAATTGGTCCTGTCCAATCTGGCAGTAGGATTTAAGCATTCTTTGCGTTAACATCCGCTGCAGACCCGCACGGTTTATGGCATTAATTAATTTAAACTCATCTTCTTGTGCAAACGCAGTGTTTGGCAGAACAAAGTGCAAGCTGGCAATGATAAAAAGCAGCAGCAGTCTTATTCTGCCACTGAGGGGAAAAGATTTCGGCTGGTTTTTAATCATCATTGGGGGCCCACAGTTTAAAGACGGTCAATGCTCCATTTTAGCCAATCTTATTTCTTATATACCCAAACCACTTGAAAATTCAGGAATTCAGTGAGTCCACTAGTTTGTTATTCAAGGCATGAAGTCGCATGAATAGCCAACCTATTTAAAGACTTCATAACGCCGAAGAACGAACTTATGGGCTTGCTGAAACCTGCATTTTCAAGTAGTTTGGGTATAATACCCTGCTGTCATCCATCAGCATTAGAAATGTTGAACCTTTTCCGGCTCTCCCAATTCAATATAGCTCTGTTTTATGATTTTTGCATTATTGGTTCTTAACTGATGATTGTCTTTTTCCAGGTTATTGGATTTTAATGCTTGCTGGATCGCCTGTTGATAATCTTCCTGATAAAACTTGACGACGGCCATATTGTGCCAAAGCCAGGCATTCCCCGGTTCAATACGTAAAGCCCGTTTCAGTAAATTTTCCGCATTTGCGTAATTTTGCTCCTCAATAGCGGATTTTGACTGTGCTAACAGATCAAGGACTGCCTGTCTGCTGGCAGGAACCGATTTTTTTTTCATGCTTACAGACGGGGCACGATCCAATGCGGCTGTGGTTATAACCTTGGGGTGCTGTTGCTGATCTTGTTGCAGCTGTCGTTGTTCCTGCTGCAGTCCTTCTTCACGAGTGGCAGAACGTTCATAAACGGGTGGTTTGCTAACCGGCCTGGTGTAGTCAATTGGTGTGCAGCCACTTATAAAATTGATAATAAAGATTATTAATAAATAGATTTTAATCATAAAAGGTACTCTTATACACAGAAAGGTCTTTGTTGCTGATGGCTCTTTTTAGCTGATGGCTCTTTGTAGTAGCTGATGGCTCTTTTAGTCAAATAAACGTTCCAACCAGTTTCTTTTGTACTTATTGTCGAATTGTCCAGAATCACATGACTGTATTTCTTTGGGTTCGCTGCCTTTTATATAAGGCAAATATTCAGCATTATGACACCGGCCGGATAATTGTAACTGATTTATGGAGTCCACCCAAAACCATTTAATACCTTCTGGCTGGTTTTGTTCCAACGCTCCAATATCCAGCTGCTTCATCATTCTACCCCAGACTTTCAGGGCGCCGGAAGAGCCTGTTAAACCAGCAGGTTTGTTATCATCCCGTCCCAACCAGACTACAGCAACCAGATTGTTGCCATAACCGGCAAACCAGCTGTCACGCAATTCATTCGTTGTTCCGGTTTTTCCTGCAATATTGTATCGCGAAGGTATATAACGTGACAGCCCTTTTCCAGTTCCCATGCTGACAACTTCCTGCATATTGGCATTGATCAGATAGGTCAGACTTGCATCAATACGCCGCTCTACCCGAATAGGATATTGTTGCAGGGGTTCATTATTTTCATCCTGAACGGACAAAATAGAGTGTAAGGGAGAGTAAAAACCCTGATCAGCCAGGGTTTGATACATTTGGCTCACCTGCATAGGTGACAGGGTGAGTGAACCCAGCAGGACGGCTGGATAAGGCAGGGCATCGGTTTCAACGCCCAGTTGTCTGACCGTATTGAGCACTTTATCAACACCAATTTCCATTCCCAGACGAGCGGTTGATAGATTATAGGACTTTGCCAGGGAAACATGTAAAGGCACCAGGCCATGTTCTTTCTTATCAAAGTTTTTCGGCTGCCATAATTTACCTTTAACACTTTTTGCAGTAAAAGATTTGTCATTCAGTAAAGAAGACAAAGTATAGCCCTGATCCAGAGCTGTCAGGTAAATGACCGGCTTAATCAATGAACCAATTGGACGGCGGGCATTGATGGCCCGGTTAAAGTCTCCTTCCTGGCTGTCTTTGCCGCCCACAATCGCCAGAATTTCCGCCGAATCTCTGCGACTGACGATTACTGCACTTTGTAAATGCTCTGTCTTTTTAGCGCCATTCTTTTGGCTCATCAAGGACTTCATCTGACTGGCCAGGGCATTTTCAGCTGCCCACTGTACCTGAGGATCCAGTGAGGTAAAAATTTTTAACCCTTTGTCGGTCAGATCATCCTGATTATAATCCTGTTTTAACTGGCTTTTAACACTGTCCAGAAAATCTGGAAATGGCGAAGAATTCAGTGACAGGCGACGGCTGGTTCCCAGATCGGTTTGGGCGGCTTTGTGAAATCCGTCCTGGCTAATCAAGCCTTGA
>CBDTVA010000420.1:0-3067 GCA_965363935.1 uncultured Gammaproteobacteria bacterium
TATCCTGAATGGCCCTTTGCTAAATTAGCTGATATTTCAGATGAAATCAGTAATAAAGTGATGGATGCACTCAGTCAATTAGATGCAGAAAGTAAAGCTGCCAAAGACGCTAAAATTATAGGTTGGTCTGCACCACTTGATTATAGTGAAATTGAAGTCCTGCAAGAGCAACTGGGTGTGGGAGCCTATCGTTAATGGCCAGATATGAATAGTCGTAGATGATTTTTAGAAATAAAATAATAGCATTTGGTCATACCTTAACTAAGGAGATTTCTCATGAATAATCAATCAGTTTTTGCTTATTTTAAAGGTAAACTGTTCAAAACCATGTTGCTTACCATGTCTTTGGCTCTTTTTCTGTTTATGGCCATGTCTATTATTTTTATAATGTCAGGTATTGATCAACTTAAAGATGATTTGAATCATAATCTGAGTAGCAGTCAGAAAAGTATAGAAACATCTCTTGATAGTAATCTTGGACAGATGACTAAATCAGTTGAACAAGCGAAAAAAAATACGGGTCAGACCCTGTCTGCATTTCTAAACTCCCGTTTAAAAATTGAATTAGTTGATACCGAAAAAAAATTACGTACTGCTTTATTAAAAAATGGTGAAGTTTTGGCGGATACTTTATCTAAAGTGTCCGTAGAATCTATATTGTCACGTAAATTTTCAAATCTGGTCAGCTATGTCAAAGTCGCTAATAAAGATCCAAACGTAATTTACACCTACTTTATTCGCCCCAATGGTAAGCCATACACCCGTTATGTCAATAGACAGAATCCTAAAGTAAAGGCATTATTGGCTACTGGAAAAGGTCGTTCTGCATTAGAGAAACTACTGGATGCAGCTGCAAAAGATAAAAGTATAGTTGAAATTTCCCGGCCAATTCGGTTTGAAGATAAAGAAATAGCATCTATCAAAGTCGCTATTTCGATTGAAGAAGTAAATCAAAATATTAATAAACTGGTTTCCAGTTTTGAAACACTGGTCAGTGATTCAAATAATAAAATTAATCAGGTATTGGATCAGGAATCTATAAGCATGCTGAGTTCACTTGAAAATGGCTTTAATAAAGCAAACAAGCAAAATGAAGTGTCAACTCAGAATGTACTTAAACAGGTAGAAATATCTTCTTTTAATTTACTACAAAGTTTAACTTTAATGATGATTGTTGGTGGAATTATTGTTCTGGTTTTGCTTGGTTTATTTTTTATTATTAAAGTTATTCGGCCAATACTGACACTTACAGATGCTATGAATGAACTGGGCGGGGGGGAAGGTGATTTAACGTTTAGATTACCGGAAAAAGGAAACAATGAATTTACAAAGCTAGCCGTAGGTTTCAATAAATTTGTTACAAAAATAGAATCGTTGGTTGCTGACTTATCAGTTAAAGCTACCAGCCTGAATGAATTAGTTTTATATGTATCTGATTCTGCAAAACATTCAAGTTTGGGAATGGCAAAACAGCTGGAAGAGACTAATATGATAGTTACCTCTGTCAATGAACTCACGACTCTTGTTCAAAATGTTACAGATAAAACTTCTCTTGCTGCTAATGATGCCAAAGAAGCATATCAGTTAACTAATAAGGGTATTAATGTTGTTAATAAGGCCGTAACTAAAATCGAAGAGTTGTCTCAGGACGTAGAGAAAGCAGGGCAGGTGGTGCAGAGAGTAAATGAGGATACAAACCGTATTAGCACTATTCTTGATGTTATTCGAAGCATTGCAGCACAGACAAATTTGCTGGCATTAAATGCAGCTATAGAAGCAGCAAGAGCTGGTGAACAAGGAAGAGGGTTTGCTGTGGTTGCTGATGAAGTTAGAACCCTGGCACAGCGTAGTCATGAATCGACTGAAGAAATTCAAAATATGATCACTAGTTTGCAATCAGGCGTAAGCGAAGCGGTAACAGTGATGATAGAAAGTCAAAAAGAGGCAGAGGAAGGAGTAAACGATGCAAATCAGGCTGGAAAGGCTTTAGCGGATATTAAAATTTCCATCGATATGATTGCTACTATGAATATTCAAATTGCAGAAGCATCTAAACAACAACAAAATCTGACAGAGGAAGTAAATCAAGGAACCATTAATATTGGAGAAGTAGCAAACCAAACGACCAGAGATGCTAATGCGACTACAATTGCCAGTAATGATATGGCCTCTATGGTAGACCAATTACTTAAACTGGTTAGCAATTTCCATATAGATGACCAAGTTCAAATTGAACAGGAAAATTCCAAAGCAAAAATTATAGGTTGACAGAAAGGATTTAACGGCATCGATTAATGTATCATCAACAATCAAAGATAGAGCGAATAATTGGGTCTATTAATTTTTGTAACTCATCTTTTGGGAAATTGCCAGCTTTGAGCGGATTTTAACAAGCCTCTATTTTGGGTATCAAATATCCCATAATTAAACATGAAAGGTTTTTTTATTAATATACAAATACTATTTATCTTTTTCCTTTTAATAAGTACTTTTGCGTTCCAGGCCGGTTTTGCTGCTGAAATTGACAGCGTCACCCCGAGAAAACTAAAGCTTGATAACAGCCTGGCGATGATTAACACAATCTTTAATCAACGAATACAGGAAGGGATCCAAACTGCCAATGCAAAACAGGATAATATTGAGGATTTAGAAGAAGATCAGTTTTGTGATGAAAAAATCCTCTATACAGAACTTAGAAAAGCTATTTTTCAATCCTTTACTGCAGCCTGGGGACTCAAGGGTTACGATTTAGACAAACAATTACGTAGTTTACTCACCAGGCAAAGTTACTCGTTATCATTAAACGATTCGGTATACCGTGATATAAATTATTTAGAGGGTTATTCCTTAAACCTTAAGGAATTAAGTGATGTCGTCAATATCAATGGTCATCTTATTGGCCTGGATAAAATGGGTCATTTTTTTGCTGAAGGGTGGAAATATTTTGAATTAACTCGTTATGATAATCATAGTATTGACCAGGCTCTTGAGTGGGGAAAGCGACAGGAAGTTGGCAAGTTTGGCAATTTCGTGATACTCAGGGTCGTGCGCCAATTGATAAACTCCG
>CBDTVA010000421.1:0-3066 GCA_965363935.1 uncultured Gammaproteobacteria bacterium
TTATACAAGCTGGATGATAAGCTGCCGCGCCTGACTGTCGTGCGCCTGCTGCTGCAACACTATCATCCCGAATCGGCCGTAGTGTTCTGCAACACCAAAAAGGAAACCCAGGAAGTAGCCGATGAGCTGTCTCGCTATGGTTTCAGTACGCTCGCATTGCATGGGGATCTGGAACAAAGAGAGCGTGATCAAACCCTGGTGCGATTTGCCAATAAAAGCGTCTCCGTGCTGGTGGCTACCGATGTGGCGGCCCGGGGCCTGGACATTGATGCACTGGATACGGTAATCAATTACCATATTGCCCGTGATATCGAAGTGCATGTGCACCGTATCGGTCGCACAGGGCGAGCTGGCAGCACAGGCGTAGCCTGCACTTTATATAGCGAAAAGGAAAATTATAAGCTTGCCAGGCTGGAAGAATATCTTAAGCAATCGATTAATGCCGAGCCTCTGCCGCCATTCAGCCTGCTGGAAAAACCCACGCACAAACCGCTCATGGCAAGCTTGCAAATTGATGGCGGCAAAAAACAGAAGCTGAGACCCGGTGATATTCTCGGAGCACTGACTGGAGAAAACGGTATTAGCGGCAAGCAGGTTGGAAAAATTCATATTTTTGATAACTGCGCTTATGTGGCCGTCACTCGGGATGCGGTTAAAACTGCACTAAAAAAAATACAGGAAGGCAAGTTGAAGGGACGTTCATTTCGGGTCAGACGAATATAAACACAGACCGGGAATTATTTGCTCCTGGTAAAAAGAACAACATCATTTTCAGGAACAGTTAATGTTGCACACCAATGCTCAGCAAGCCATTGAAAAGTTTCCAGCGAAAAGAAGCACACATGCGTGAGATCGTTTTTGTAGTGCCAGCGTGAGAATGCTTTCTGATCGATCACGCGTTTAGTCATGATGCCAAGCGTTCCATTGGGCTTCAGACAAGACCAAAGCCGCTCCAGTTCCCTTCCCGGGTGATGTAAATGCTCTACCACCTCAGATGCTGAAATAAAGTCGTAGCACAATTGCAGCGTTTTGCTTTCTGGCGCATAAAACGGGTCATAAATAGCCATTGAATGGCCAGCTTCCTGGAACATCTCAGCAAGTGCCGGCTCTGGCCCGGCGCCAAAGTCAAGACCGTGACTGCCGGGCGCTAAACACTGCAACAGCGGGCTGAAAAGGCGGCTCAGGAAACCACGATACCCCGGATCATCAATAGAGTTTTCATGCAGGTCGTATATAGCTTTCTCTTCTTTTAAAGTCAGAAACTGCTGCGGAAGCACAAAAACCAGGCAGCAGACTGGACACTGAAAATACTCGCGATTATCCTGATAGAAAGGACGCCCATCTGCTGTTCGACATAATGGACAGATCCGATCCGCAGTTTCGTGACTCACTGGAGATATCCTATAGTATTGTTATTACTTGCGAACGGATCACAATAATTATTGATTGAAATACTATAATTATAAGTGATACTTATCACGAGTGCCGATACAAATTAAGAGAGTCAATTGTATCACATGACTGATTAATTGATGTTTTTTGTAAACTTTTCGCCAATGACGGGCAAACTATAATGACAAAACTGAGTACCCGTGCACTCTGCACAAATCCCGAATGGCTTGGCCGTTCGGACTGTAGAAATTGTGGTGTTCGGCATATGATGATGTTTTCGGGTCTGCAGGATAGTGATTTCGACCACATACTGGAACCCATCGATAATTTTCGTTACGCAGAAAAAACGCTGTTTTACACTCAGGGCACTCAGGACAATAAAGTCTATTCAATTCGCAGCGGTGTCATAAAGCTGATCCAAACCCAGTCCGATGGTTCATTACGTATCGTACGCCTGCTAGGACCAGGGGCTCTTGTGGGTCTTGAAGCGCTGCTTGACCAGCCCTATCGCCATACAGCTATAGCCTTGAGAGAACTCGATGTGTGTCGTATCAGCACAGCGACGCTTAAAAATCTGGAAACAGAAAAGCCCTTGCTCAGCAAAAAAATTATGGCCCACTGGGAACAACACCTGTCATTTGCCGATCGTTGGATAAGTGAGCTATCTTCGGGCACCGTACGCACCAGGACATTAAAACTGTTCAGTTTTTTATCTGAGCTGAGCGGGGACGATTCCGACACCATCCGCTTTTTTGGTTATGAAGATATGGCTTCGATGATAGGCACTTCAAGGGAGACTTTTTCACGCATCGTAGGCGAACTGAAAGATGAAGGCATAATCTCTAAAACCGATGACAGCCAGAATTACCGGTTTTCTATTAACGCAGAGCAGAACCCCGATTAGACAATCCTCTGCTGTGTGCATGTCAGGAGAGCCTATAAAACTGAAAAGCATTCCCACCCTTCTCTTTTGATTGATACATCGCAATATCAGCCTTTTCTATCAGTTCGTTGGCAATATTCCCGTCATCAGGAGATAAACTGATACCAATATTGACGGTAATAAAGAGCTCGTAGCTATCCCAGTGAATGGCTTGATTGAGTGATTGAGCTTTTCTGCCATTATTTTGACGTCATGGACATTAGATACAGATTCCATTAATAACATAAATTCATCTTCAGTCATTTCTTTAGTCGCGGTACTTACAAAAATTAAATGGTTTATGATTTTCCTGTGTGATGTTGAGGTCTGGATACCGAGGTGAAAGAACTATTGTACTGGCATCCCTGACATTTATTCAAATAACTGAGCCACTCATAATAGCGGTAATAATACCATTCATAAGCCGTATTATTACCCACGCAATTGATTGATAAACAATTGGAAAAACAATAATCTGTACTCAGTGACAAACAACGAAAAAACAATACATACACAACAAACCAACAGGACTTATATTATGAAAACTCTTATTTTACTGGCACTCGTAGCCTCTTTTTCAAGCACGGCTATGGCACAAAGCGAAGTGAAAAAATCAATTGTGGTAAACAATTCAAATAACACCCTGACCAATACTCAGGCCTACGGCATTGGTAATACAGCAGGCACCGGTTCGGTCCTTTTGAAAAATTCCAAGGTGAAAAAATCCATCCTGGTGAACAAGTCAAATAACA
>CBDTVA010000422.1:0-3064 GCA_965363935.1 uncultured Gammaproteobacteria bacterium
GACTTTTTTTGCCAAAATAGGTGATTTTGCCCCATAAAGTCACGAAGATGGGTTAAAACAAGGTGTTTCGGATTTTCGAATCACTTATTCTGAAATCTCTGCCACCAATCAACTGAATCACCAAGAGTAGGCGCTTTAGGTGAAACAGCAAAAACATCACCATTCCCAATCTATAGATCGAAAAATGCTATTGAATCTCCTATCCTTTCAAGTTGTGATGTTAATGATTGTTTGTTTTGCATTAACAAGAGATTATTAACCCATGCAATAGCCTCAACCTGATTATTAAATGATTTTGTATGATTAATAAAACTTTCAACGTAAACCTGCCAGACCTCCGTTAAACTAAACCTAAGGGTTTTTGATTCAATTACCGCAATAATTAATTCAGAATTTATTTCAGCCATTTTTTTATCCAGTTTACTAATCGCTTCAATATCTGCGGCTGAGACATCATATTCTGTACACCATGATTTATCAATAATATGATATTGTTGCATGACCATGCCATGTTGGATTAATAATTTCTCATTAATGGCAATAATTTCTTTTCCTGTCACTGAATTTGAGGCTCTAATGATAACACCCCGACCTTCATCGATATAAGTCGCCTCAATTGTCATTTGTTATTGTCCATTTTAATGATTAATGTAAATCGCTATTAGATTTATCAAAGTCGCCTGGATACTGATTCTTGCTATAAGCAGAAAGTGCTTTTTCAAGTGCTTGTTCCAAAGCATAAAATGCTTTCTCAGGCACAGACTCATTATTTTCTTCTTCCCATTTTCGAATAAACCTTAACCAATGTTCAATTTCATCAAAATAGTCACTTTTTTTAATCATGTCAAAACAAACTCTAAGCCATTACTTAT
This sequence comes from uncultured Gammaproteobacteria bacterium, assembly GCA_965363935.1. Classification (GTDB taxonomy): domain Bacteria; phylum Pseudomonadota; class Gammaproteobacteria; order GRL18; family GRL18; genus CBDTVA01. Next base: position 873 of record CBDTVA010000422.1, read on the forward strand.
GTCATATGATAAAGGCTTTGAAATATTTATACTTGTCTTTAGCAGACAAAATACATGACATTTTCTGACATTTGAATTTTTCTTACTTTTAACTAATAATGACAGAGAGACTGATACAAGGAAAATGATGCAAGCAACTATTTCTGCACCTACAGCCAAAATTCTATATAAGTTAATGCAAAAATATCACCTGAAGAGTGAGACCCTATATAAAGACGCTGGCATAGATATCAATGACCTGACCAATGTCGACAAACGGATACCTTATGCGACTTTGCATAATTTATGGCAACAGGCTTCCAGTCTGATTGACGATCCTTGTTTTGGTTTGAAAGGCGTTGATATCTGGCATCCTTCGGACTTAAATGCATTAGGTTACTCATGGCTAACCAGCTCAACATTACGCACCGCACTGGACCGGTTTCATCGTTTTCTTCGTATCGCAACTGGATTTTATCAATTAAATTTACAAGAAACGGATGCAGGCTATGAACTAATTTTTAATTTTATGGATAAAGAGACTTTAAATCTGGCTCAGGCCGATGCTTCGATGGCCATCGTTATGGAAATGTGTCGTATCAATCTGGATAAGTCGCTATCACCAGTCATGGTATTAATGACTCACCCACAACCCACTTGCCATAATAGTTACTTTTCCTATTACGGTTGTCCAGTTCACTTTTCTCAATCAGCGAACAAGATTATTTTACCTATAGAAGTTATTGATGCTCCGCTTTTTAATAGTAATCCAAATTTAGCGATGATTAATGATAAAGCAATCATCGAATATCTCCAAAAATTCAATGATAATAATATTGTTCATAAAATAAAAAAAGTTATCACTGAACAGCTCACGTCAGGCACATCCAGTACACAGGTTGCTGAACAACTCAATATGAGTGAGCGAAGTATGCATCGTCATTTAAAAGATATGAATACTACTTTTAAAGAAATTTTACAGGATGTTCGAATAGAATTGAGCAAACTTTATATTGAAAACAACCAGTTTAACGTGACTGATATTGCCTTTCAGCTTGGCTTTTCTGATTCCAGCTCATTCAGTCGAGCCTTTAAACGTTGGACCGGTACTTCTCCCGCTGAATACAGAAAACAACGATAATTCTATTAATTTAAGATCATGGCTGTACCCATCCTAAAGCAATAAAACTGCCCAGAAAAATAAGCATGAAACCAGAAATGCGTTCTAATTGCTTTGACCATTGACTGAGATGTTTTTTAATTTGCTGGCTAAAATAAGCTATTGCTAAACCAAAAAATAAAGTAGGAATACCAACGGCACCTAATCCAAAAGCAATTCCAAGGCGAGCACCATCAATGGGTGTTGCCATTGTTGCAGCCACAGTAAGCACTGTTGCCAAAGGAATACAGGGATTAAGTGTCATCTCCGTCCCCATGCCAAATAAACTAAGCGTCAAGTATGGTCCGGATTTTTTATCAGGCTGCGCTTTTTGTTCAACTGACGGTGTAAATGTAATTGCCTGCTTATCCATTTGCGCTTTAGCTTGATGAGAAGAACAGCTTTTTGTGTTAAACAAGCCGCCTCTGAGCATAAGTATCCCAACAAGAATGGTTGCCACGCCAAGAACCTGTGTAGCAATGCCCTCTTCAATTCAGGTTGTCGCCGCAAAACCCAGTGTTAAACTGTCCATTTTATTCTCCGGGTCAGCAGAAAGACAACTGGATGGCGAGGTACGTTCGAAGATAGGTAAACTCAATCGACTCAATGCAAAATAGGGTGCTATGCATTTTGAAGAGCCTATAGATCCAGAGAAGATAGAGAAATTTATCCATAAAAAAGCAGAGTTAAAAGAGACCATTGAACTTGCGCAACATGAAATAGCACAACTGAAACAACAAAGAAAAGAGACTGATCATCATATCAGCGTGGATCAATTAAGTGATAAAGATAAATTTTTGAAATTGAGCACTCAGAGTAAATATGTCATTGATGATCTCGAAATGGTTGCTTATCGAGCTGAAACAGCAATGGCCAACTGCTTAGAGGAATTTATGTCTCATCAGGGTGAAACACGCAAAGTTCTTCAGGCTCTTTATCAAACAGATGCTGATATTATTCCTGATTATGAAAATAAAACATTAACGGTGCAGTTACATCACCTCCAAAGAGAGGTATATAATTTCATACCTTCAAACGCAAGGCTTTAATCAAT
>CBDTVA010000423.1:0-3063 GCA_965363935.1 uncultured Gammaproteobacteria bacterium
AGGGCATTGGATGTCGTGCCATTTTCTGAGCAAAAATTTCGTGCGATTGGTGACCGGCAGACGGCGGATTCACTGATTATTATAGCTAATGATGAAATTGGTCATGTCAATGCCGGGGCACGCTGGTTTCGATATTGTTGTGAGCAGGAACAGCTTGATCCATATAAAATGTTTTTCCAGTTATTGAAGAAATATCTCAAATCAACTCCCAGAGGTCCATTTAATCAGGAAGCCCGTTTGCAAGCGGGTTTCAGTCGCGCCGAGATGCAGGAGCTGGAGCGACTGGATGCTGAATATAAGCACAAAAAAACCCGTAACTGATCCTCCTGTATTCTCCTCTCCTCCAGCCCCGGCTCCAGGGGCAAAAAAATGCCTAAAGAGGCGTGATTAATTATCTTGGTCTAAACTCTAAGCGATTGTCTTTGAACGATCTGACAATCTGACATTTGAGCAACCATGACAGGAATAATTTATCTTGGAGCATCCGAAAAAAAGAATACGTATAGGTGATTTGCTGGTTGATCACAAATTGATCTCTGAGGGGCAGTTGAATGCTGCTCTGGCTGTGCAAAAAACATCCGGGAGAAAACTGGGACAGGTGCTGATTGAAAATGGCTATGTCTCTGAAGATAAATTCCTGGACTTTCTTTCCCGTCAACTTGATGTCCCCTATATTGACCTGAAACACTACAAATATCAGAAGGAAATTGTGCGCTTATTGCCGGAAACACTGGCAAGGCGTTATCGGGCCATTGTTCTGGCGGACAGAAAAACCGGTCTACTGGTGGGCATGGCGGATCCCTCTGATATTTTTGCCTATGACGATATCCACAAAATTCTCAAACGACCCATGAGTCTGGCCTTGATCCGTGAACAGGATCTGCTGGCGGCCATGGATATTGTTTATCGGCGTGAAGATGAAATCACTTCACTGGCCGAAGAACTGGATGAAGAGCTGTCTGAAACTGATATCAATCTGGATGAATTAGTCCAAAGTGATGATGTTGAAAATGCCCCCGTGGTACGACTTCTGCAAACTATTTTTGAAGATGCACTGCAGGTAAAAGCATCCGATATACATATTGAACCTGATGAGAAAGTACTGCGGATACGTATGCGCATTGACGGTGTGCTTAATGAACAGGTAATGAATGAAAAGCGCATTGTAGCTGCCCTGGTTTCGCGTCTGAAGTTGATGTCCGGGCTCAATATTTCTGAAAAACGCCTGCCGCAGGACGGACGTTTTCATATTAAAATCCAAAACCACTCTATTGATGTCCGTCTTTCCACCATGCCAACGCAGCATGGTGAATCTGTGGTCATGCGTTTGCTGGATCAGAATGAAGGGATTTTAAATCTGGATGATATTGGTATGAATAAAGCGGTATTAAATCGCTTCAGAAAGTCCATCCATCGTCCTCATGGCCTGGTTTTGCTGACAGGCCCAACCGGAAGCGGTAAAACCACGACTCTGTATGCGGCCTTGAATGAATTAAATAACAGTGAAAAGAAAATTATTACAGCAGAAGATCCGGTGGAATATCGACTGGAGCGGATTAGCCAGGTGCAAGTGAATGCCAAAATCGGTTTAACTTTTTCCAGTATATTAAGAACGGCATTGAGACAGGATCCGGATATCATTCTAATCGGTGAAATGCGTGATTCTGAAACAGCGAATATCGCAGTCCGATCGGCAATGACCGGACATATGGTGCTTTCAACATTGCATACCAATGATGCGATCAGCTCAGTCTATCGTTTGCAGGATATGGGCATTGAAGGTTATTTGATTGCTACCTCGTTACAGGCAATTGTGGCCCAGCGTCTGGTGAGAAAAATCTGCTCTAATTGCAAAGCAGAGCACACGCTGAATGAACATGAAATGAGCTGGCTGCAGGGGGCAGTTGGAGAAACACTGTCCAGCAATGAATTTGTTCAGGGCAGCGGTTGTCATCTTTGTAATAATACGGGTTATAAAGGTCGTAAGGGCGTTCATGAAATTCTGGAAATCAATGAACAACTGGCAGATGCCTTCCGCCATGGTGATGCGAAAGACTTTGTACAAAAGGCGCGAGTTGCGCCTGGCTATAAGCCATTGATCACGAGTGCCATGGAGCTGGCAAAACTGGGAATTACGTCCATTGAGGAGGTGTTAAGGTTAGCCGGTACAATTGAAAATCATGATGAATTGGAGGCTAAAGGCTAAGTGGCAAGATATTTATACAAAGGTCGAACTGCCCGTGGTGAAGCGGTTGAAAATATTGTCGAAGCAAGCTCAGAAGATGCACTGGCGGCGCAATTGTTTAACAGCGGTATTACGCCTATAGAAATTAGTATTGCTCCTAAGGCAGCAGCAAAAGCTGTTAGCCTGCAGCGCAGACTGGGTCTGGGTAAGCCAAAAATTGAAGAGTTGATTTTGTTCGCTAAGCAAATGAGTACTTTATTCAAGGCCGGCATACCTATTACCAGAGCGATGAATGGCCTGGCACAAACGACTGCTAACGAATATCTTAGAGAAATTCTGGAACATAGTATTCAACAGCTGGAGGCAGGAAAGCCATTATCGGTGGGCCTGGCAAAGTACCCGGATGTATTTCCCGGTGTTTTTCTCAGTGTTATGAAAGTGGGTGAAAGTACAGGGCATCTGGATGATGCTTTTGAACAATTGTCATACTATCTTGAGCGGGACAAAATGATACGCGATAAAATCAAGGAAGCCACCCGGTATCCCACGTTTGTGCTGGTTTTTCTGGCTGCTGCATTTACAGTACTGAATATTTTTGTGATCCCTAAGTTTGCCGGTGTGTTTGCCAGCATGAATCTTGACTTACCCGTTTACACCCGAATATTACTGGCAACCTCAGAGCTTTTTGTTAATTACTGGCCCTGGATGTTAGCAGCAATTGCGTTCTTAGTGCTTGGCGCTCGGCAATATATCAGTACGGAAGCAGGGCGCTTCAAGTTTGATAAAGGCAAATTCAGGATCCCCTATATTGGAGAAATTATCCGCAAGGCCATTCTGGCCAGATTTTGTCGGGCTTTTGCCTTAACTCAACGGGCCGG
>CBDTVA010000424.1:0-3063 GCA_965363935.1 uncultured Gammaproteobacteria bacterium
TAAACAGAATGTGTGTCTGGCGCAAGGTTTAAAGTATGTAATACCAGATAAGCAGCCTCATCAATGGCCGTGACATTGCCATGCCCAAAGAATAAACCCGACTGTTGAAATAGACTTGCACCCCAGCGGATGAAATCAGTAATGGTTGCTAATGATCCCTTAAGATCTTCTTTGCTATAATTGATGCTTGCCATAATAAATTTAACCCGTTGAAAATTTGCATTATTGTACAATATTTAATTGATATTATAAGGATTAATAATTTAATTACCTATAACCGTCAAATTTTCTACTAAACTCAAAGTAGAGGGATGGAATTATTTTCACTCATTCGCAGACGGAGGTTATTATGACACATATTAAATTAGCACCTAATGTCGAATTCAAAATGGATGTTAATCTGGACAATATTACCGACAATTCCCGGGATTATGATGTTCAACAACATAAAAGTGAAATTTATCAGGAATTTGAAAAACGCTTGAGTCAGGCTTTTCCTGAAGGCTTTAAAATTGACAGTATGGAGTTTGGCCTCGATAAACAGCATTAAAAAAACTAGCGACTTAAACAACGGCCAATGGAGCCTTTAGCACAGACTTTGCCATCAAACCAGATGGTATTGGCCAGATTTGTTCCAGTAAATTTGATTTTTGCTGCTTTTGCACCAGTCAGATTTGCATAACTTAAATCAGCCCTGGTAAAAAGCGTACGGCTTAACAGCGCACCACGCAGATCGGCTGCGCGCAGACTTGCCCCGGTCAGATTGGCTGAGGATAGGTCAGTGTGGGATAAATTCGCATAATCCAGTTGACTATTTTGCAAACTCGCCTGTATGAATTGACTGTTTTGCAGCAAGGCATTTTTAAAGCTGCTGCCTTTCAGACTCAACCGGCTAAAATCTTTGCGCTGCAAATGACAGCCGTCAAATACACTGCCATCCTGACCATTTGCTGAACAGTCAACTTTAGCTAAAGGGTCTTCAGGTGTAAACACAAACATGGCATAAATCAGGGCTGAGACAACTACAAACAGCACAATAAGTCCTGCGATACCCATTGTTTTAATTTTTAAATGAGTTACTTTTTTTCGTGGTAGGTAGTTTTTTTTCTCACCATCAGCACCGACTTCTCTTATTTCACCCCGTTCATCTGCCCAGCGTCTGGCTGCTTTCAGGCGTTCTTTATAATTGGCATCATTTCTATGCTTGACCACATCCGGCATCACTTCGCGAATTGAAGAAGCCTTGCGCCACACTTCTTTATCCTGACTTAAGAGATCACCGGGGTGGATCCGACCCAGTAGTATATGCTGGCTGATAAGGCCGGCAGTAAAAGGTCCTTTTATCCGGCCTTTTTCCTTGATATACCATAACTGACTTTCCTGATTCATAGTGAGCCTTGTTTTTATTATGAAGTTTTAGTTTATACTTATAAATGTAACTTATACAGCCCCGAGCTAATAAACAGCCCTGAGCCAATAAAGAGCAGACACTGGAAAAATGCAACCCATTGACACATCAAAACTCTCTGCTGAAGTCAATAAATCTGAAACCGAAATCAGTAAAGAAATGAGCAGTAAGCTGGCCTCTGCCTCAGCTGACAAGCAACGTTTAGCCATCGGTCTACTACTCAAACAAACCCTGCAGCAACTTCCGCAAAGCGGTTTGCTGAGCGTTGATACACAAAAAGCCACTCTCAGTGCAAAAAATATATTGCCCGGTGAGTTTACCCAATTGTATATTCAGGATCGAGTTGAACAGCATAAGCTGGCAGAAGCCCTGACCAGGCAGACAGTCAAACCAGCACAATTAACCCTGACCACAACACGCCAGTGGTTTGCAGGACAAATGATTCAAAGTATTGTCTATCAACCAACACAAAATGGCATTGCCTCATTACTGGTCAATGAATCGGGTCAATTTAACTTTAACACTCCCACCCGGACAGCTTCACAATCGCCGGTAACACAGTCTCCCATAACACAATCTGTAAATACATTATTAGCAAGCACACGGATTGATAACGCCATCATTAAACAGTCTCAAGTCGTTACCATAAAGACCAACCTGCCGCTTGAAACTGGCCAGCAATTACTGCTGCAGGTTAATAAAAACGCCGCAGAGATTTCATTTCAGTTAAAACACCCTCCTCAGGAAAGCCATCGGATAAGCCAGTTCATTAATCAGTTTGCTACAAAGCAACAGGCACTACCCCAATTATTAGCTTCACTTAAAGAAATTTCAACACAAAGGAATCAGACGACTGCCTATTTTACTCCTCAGTTTAAAAAACAGGCGGAGTCCGTATTGCAACAGCTGCCACAATTATCCGTTTTATCAAACGAAAAAAGCGTTAAAACTGCCCTGCTGAATTCCGGGCAGTTTCTGGAAAACAAATTACTCAACCCTGCAATCACCAGCCAAACACTGCCTGGTGATTTAAAAGCCGGTCTGGCACAACTTGTGACACTGATACAAAAAAATCAGGCAGTTTTATTACCCAAACAAACCTTCCCTGAAAGCAGTCTGTACACAAGCATTGCTCAGGAAAAAATCTCTGATCCTCAGCTACGCATGAGTCATTTCTTTGAACAACCCGGAAAAGTCTTGCACGCCCAGGTACAACCCCCTGCTGTAGACAGCAGCCTGTTTCAATTGCCCAATCATTTGTTATTGCAGTCCAGAATACTGGATCAACTGGAAGGTGTCTTATCCCGAATCATTGTCAACCAGCTACAGACCCGCGAAGGCGGTGAGCAGCAGTTGTTCAACTTTGAAGTTCCGTTTCGACACAATGATCAACAGGAAATACTGCAACTGAAAATTCGTGAACAGTTCAGGGAAACAGAGGCTGAAAAAGGGCATAAAATCTGGACCGTAAATCTGGCTTTTCATCTGCCTTCTCTGGGCGGCATCAGAATTTACATTACTTTGGACAAGCAGGATTTAGACATTCGCTTCTGGACAGAGGAAAAAGCCAGCCAGCAAATACTGCAAAAACTGTTTCCTATGCTCTCTGAGCGTTTGCTGGGTGCAGGTTTTACCCTTTCACAACTCGCTGCATT
>CBDTVA010000425.1:0-3049 GCA_965363935.1 uncultured Gammaproteobacteria bacterium
GGACAGCAAACCCGGCGTTATCCTTTTCTGTTAAAGCTGAATTAAAATGGCCTGAGGAGAAAACTTGCATAGCTATCTGTCATATCTTATTATTATTGGGGTGTTTCTGGCCTACTTTTTATTACACTCACTGACAGCTTCCATAGTGATGAAGCAATGGGTGGCAAAGCACTGGCCAAAGGTGATGCCCTATTATCGGCTGGCGTACAATACTCTGGCAATTATTCTGTCCATTCCATTGTTGATTGTTATGTTCCTGTATCCTGGCGAAATCCTATGGCAGTGGCATGGCTTGGGATTTTATCTGACCTCCGCAATGGCCTTGCTGGCAGTCACTGGTTTTGTGTATTCATTACAGCATTATGATTTGGCTGAATTCTGGGGCACACGGCAACTCAGCCGACAGAATCGGGAGCCTGATACCAGTGTTTATGACCAGGAGACTTTTCATATCTCACCCTTTCATCGTTATGTGCGTCACCCCTGGTATTTTTTTGCCCTGGTGATCATCTGGACAAGAGACGTGTCTACCGTGCAATTACTGGTCTACTTTCTGGTGACAGCCTATTTTGTCTTTGGATCACAACTGGAAGAACGTAAACTGCTTGCCTATCATGGTGAAGTGTATCGAAAATACCAGCAAAAAGTCGCTGGTATTGTGCCGCTGCCATGGAAAATCCTCAGCGCCGAACAGGCACAAGCACTGCTCAGGGAATATAACCAGGAGAGTTATAAAAAACATGACTAACTCATCTGCAGATATTTTGACCAGGCTTAAAACTCACTGGAAAAAATTTCTTGCTCCCTGGGTGCTGGTGATTATTGGTATTTTGTTTAACATTCTTGCAGCGCTGATCACCAATTATTTCATCAGTCTTAACAATGACAAACTGGCTCAACTGGATGAGCAGGCTCAGGGGATAGATAACCGGATTAATAATTACTGGCAGGATCGACAGAATATAGAACGCAAAATGGAATTTATTCTATTGCTATTGCAACAAAAACTGCAACAGAAGTTATCACAACAAGAGGTTCAGACACAGGATTTATTTGTTGTGCAGTATATTGAAAATTTTATACAACAGATTATAAAACAATATAAAATTACTCCAACGGAGCATGACACACTGAACAGTCAGAGCGTCATTGAGGTTGTGCAACTGACTCAGGAACAGATTGTCAATGATATTGATGAAATCTATTTTGATAAGCTGACTCTGGAAAAAGAAAAACGGCAATTATCCGGTATTAATTCAAGGCTGATGAGTGTTGCCCTGTTCCTGCAATTACTGGGACTTATCTTAATTCTGGCGAAAGATATTCAACGTAACACCTGAACCTTCTTGTGCTATGGTTCTTTGTGAATAATTCTCTCAATGGCCATTGCTCGTGTGCTGCAAATGGAATAAAGTGAATAGTTACAATTCCAGACAAGATACCGGGTGACTAACCGGGTGACTAAAGGATAAGCATGAAAGTTTTGGCAGGTGATATCGGCGGCACAAAAACCAATTTGGGGATCTTTGAAGTTCAAAATCAGCAAATAGTTTCGCTGCTAGAATCCACATGGATCAGTAAAGATTTTCATTCTCTGGAAGAAATCATCGAACAGTTCTGGCAACAAATCCTCACGGAGGGTAAAGATCAGCCATTATCTGACCATATATCGTCTATCAGCAACGTCTGTTTTGGTATCGCCGGTCCAGTCAGCGACAATCGTTGCGAGGTGACTAATTTACCCTGGGTAGTTGATGGCCGGCAGATTCAGCAGCAATTTGGCTGGCAGTCGGTGAGTCTGCTCAATGATCTGGAAGCCAATGCCTGGGGTATTGCGGCATTGGATGAAGATGATTTTGTGGTTTTAAATCAGGGGGTTGACGTTCAGGCTAATGCCTCAATTATTGCTGCAGGGACGGGACTTGGGGAGGCCGGTCTGTTCTGGGATGGCAGGCAGCATATTCCTTTTGCTTCTGAAGGCGGGCACACTGATTTTAGCCCTGCAACAGAAAAAGAATATCGCCTGCAGCAGTTTTTGCGCAAAAAATACGCTGGTCATGTGAGTTGGGAACGAATTGTCTCCGGTATGGGACTGGAAAATCTGTATCAGTTTTTGTGTTATGAGGATAACCTTCAGCCGCCGCTATGGCTCAGTCAGCAAATGCAGGAAGGTGATGCCGCCGCTGCTATTTCCAGGGCTGCCATTGCTGGCAAAGATCCCGTCTGTGAACAGGCATTAAACTGGTTTGTGCATTTGTATGGAGTGGAAACAGGCAATCATGCGCTAAAAATTATGGCTAGAGGCGGGGTGTTCCTTGGCGGCGGTATTGCCCCAAAAATTATCAGTAAATTACAGTCTGATGATTTTATCAAAGCCTTTACGGCAAAAGGCCGAATGCAGCCTCTGCTGGAAGCCATGCCTGTCAAGGTGATTATGAATGACAAGACGGCTCTTTATGGACCTGCACTGTATGCCGGGAAAGCCTCTGGATCGGTAGAAGGATAAAAATATGAGCGGAAAAGCACACTGGCATCAATTTGCAACAGCTGAAGATGTGGCGCAGTTTGCCTTACAGCAGATCCTGACCCGGGCACATAATGCGATAAGCAAAAAGGGCAGCTTTACACTGGTTTTGGCGGGCGGTACAACGCCCAAAAGAATCTATCAACTATTGTCGGAGCAGCAACAGGAATGGTCACGGTGGCATTTGTTTATGGGTGATGAACGTTGTCTGGATGTGGAGGATCCGCAACGCAACAGCGTAATGATCAGACACACCTGGCTGGATAAAGTTAACTTTTCTATGGAAAATTTTTATCCCATTGCAGCAGAGCATGGAGCTGAGCAGGGTGCCAGAGAGTATGGTGAAATTATCAGGCCTTTTCTGCCCTTTGATCTGACCCTGCTGGGGATTGGTGAAGACGGTCATACGGCCAGCTTATTTCCCGCTCATCAACATAATGAAAATGAGCTTACCCATGCGATCTATAATTCTCCCAAGCCGCCGCCGGAGAGAGTGAGCTTGAGTAAAAAGGCTCTGGCGCAAAG
>CBDTVA010000426.1:0-3038 GCA_965363935.1 uncultured Gammaproteobacteria bacterium
CCTAGAAGAGCTTACTCTGGAATATTGGGTGGATCAAAATCTTCGTTTTGTTGCTCTGTTTCACTTTTTTCTAAATGCTCTCTCCAGGACTGCATTTGTTTTGTCAACTGATTTTCATGGATAAGTAATTCATTCGCAATAAGGCGAATATTTTCATTAAACCCAATTTCTGTTTGTTGTTTAAAAAATACCAGCAAACGTTTTTCATTAAATATGGCCAGATCCAGCGCTTGAACTGGTGTCATTAAATAATGTGCATTTTCAATACACAGGCAGTCAGGTTGCTCGTTGCAATGCCATTGAGATTCCCAGGGCGGTATTTCCGGAAGCTGCATTCCTTGTGCTTTTTGCTCAATGTTTTGCACTGAGAGTTTAATTAATTTATGGGTACGGGAAAAAATATCTGCGGCGGCCATATTATTATGCTGTGTCAGTGAATCGATTAAATCCTGTAACCGGTCTTCTGATTCACATTTCATTGCATGCACCTGAGCCAATAGATGTTCAGGTGATTTGATAATCAATAAATCGTTACTCATAACTCAAACTCAACTTCAATTGCCTCAAGAGATTTGTGACTTTCATGGTCGACTTTTTGCTTTCCAAGACCATTGCGACTGCCTGGCAAAGACCAGACCGGAATATCACGTTGAAAAACTATGCCCAGTCCCATACCATCATCACTATGAATACGCTGTGCCGCCAGACTGGAATCATCTGTGGGCTCATTAAACGCATTATGTACCTGTTTTTTCCATTCGACCTGTTCAGGGCGAAAGGTTTTACAGGGACTGAGTACCTGTACAAAGGCAAATCCCGGGTGCTGTAGAGCATCGACCAAAATCTTACTCATGGCAGAGGGATCGCCAGAAAATCCACGGGCAATAAAACTGGCCCCGGATGCCAGGGCAATAGCCAGTGGTTCAAAGGGTCTGACGCCAGAACCATGAGGTGTTAGTTTGTTTATCCAGTCAGGGGCGGTTGTGGGTGATGCCTGGCCTTTGGTCATGCCATAAACCTGATTATCCATTACGATATAGAGCATATTCATATTACGTCGGCAGGCATGAATAAAGTGATTACCACCAATGGAAAAACCATCACCATCACCTCCTGCAACAATGACATGCAAATCCGGTCGAGCGGCTTTTAAACCTGAAGCAACAGCCAGACCACGTCCATGTACGCCATGGAAGCCATAACTATCGACATAAGCAGGAATTCGGGAGGAACAGCCAATCCCGGAAACAAAACCAATTTGATGCTTGGGTATCTTCAAATAGGCTAAAGCCTTGGTTAAGGCACTAAGAATAGAAAAATGACCGCAACCGGGACACCAGACTGGTTTAATGTCAGATTTATAGTCCCTGGGTTTTAATTCTATGGTCATAAAATCGCCTCCACATAGTTCACTATTTCATCCGGGCGTAATGGTAGAGGACCTGATCGTGCAAAAGCATAAGTATCCAATGGTAAGCAGTTTTGAGCATGTAAATAATGAAAGAGCTGTTTACCCTGGTTTAGTTCAATAACGATTACTTTATGCGCCTCTGCAAGTGCATCTGATAATAATTCCACAGGTAAGGGCATGAGTAAGCGGATGGCAATGGTTTTGATTGCATAAGCTGATTTTTCTAATTGCTCCGCAGCCTCTTTGACCATAGCACTGGATGAGCCCCAGGTTATCAATATCACCTCACCATGACCTGAAATTTCTGCCCATTGTTCACCATAATCAAATTGCAGTAGTTTATGATTTCTTTTTTCTAACTGAGTAAGATGATCACAGCTCATTGATGAAGGCGTACCTGTGGAATTGTGTTCTAAACCCTCTGCTGTATACATACACCCTTCGGTACCTGGAATGCTCATGGCTGAAACACCCATATCAAGAGTTTCATAGCGTTGATAATTTTCCTGGTTTTCAGAGGCAATAAGACGTTTTTCTGAAATCTCATCAAAGCAGGGTTTGTTGATAATGGCTCGTGATTGCCCTAAAAATTGATCGGATAATACAATAGCCACCGTTTGTAATTGTTCGGCAAGACAACTTGCCCAGTATGTTGTAAAAACAGCATCCGAAATATTCAGCGGAGCGAGTACCAGATGCGGTGCATCCCCATGACAGCCATATAATGCAATATTCAAATCAGATTGTTCTGATTTGGTGGGTATCCCCGTGGATGGACCGCCACGTGTCACATTAACCACCACCACCGGCGTTTCACTGGCAATTGCCAGTCCAATACCTTCCATCATAAGGCTAAGTCCCGGTCCGGAAGTGGCTGTCAAAGATGGAACACCACCAAATGAGGCGCCAATAATCATATTAATTGATGCCAGCTCATCTTCAGCCTGTAATAAACCGCCACCCAGTTTTTCCAGCCTGGGTGACAACCATTCAAGAATTTCTGTAGCGGGTGTAATAGGATAAGCAGCAACAAAACGCACACCGGCCTTTAAGGCACCTAAGCCACAGGCTTCATTTCCTGTAATACTCCAGCGTGGCGTATGACTTTTAATTCCAGGATCAGCAGCTACTGGCATTGAGTTACGAACAGGCCAGACATTGATTTTAATCTGCTCTTCCATACCCCTGGCTATGCAGAGACTAGATGCTGTGACAATTTTTTCGCCTTTACTTCCCAGTACCTTATTGAGTGCCTTTTTTATACTGTCACTGGATAGGGAAAAAGTTTTGCTCAGCAGCCCCAGAGCAATCATATTAGCCCTGCCACTCTCAATAGACCTGGCTATTTTTTTTAACTCAAGGCCGAAAAATTGCGCCTTTGATTGCAGTAAAATTTCAGGGGGTTCTCCAGCGCTGAGATCATAAATAACCAGACTGTTTTCATCCAGGGGAATTTCATCGATAAAACGTTCTATGTTAAACCAGTCCAGAGCCAGCAGGTAATCAAAGGTATTATTGGTGGAAAATACCTCAATGCTGTCAAAACGCATCATAACCGCAGATTCACCGCCCCGGATCTGTGGCCCTGAAGAGCGGGTCATAAAGCCATAGAAACCATATTGTGCCA
>CBDTVA010000427.1:0-3035 GCA_965363935.1 uncultured Gammaproteobacteria bacterium
TGATAACTGGACCAGGGATACTCTGCAGGGTCCTTTACCATTCGAGCCCTGACGGTTATTGCCTCTCTGGATAATATGCTGAGGAATACCTGGTAAACTTAACCGAGGTAATCGCGCCATGAAAGAATCCTTTAAACAATTTACCCAGCACAATATACCATCCAGATATCGGAATCAATCACTCTGACCCCATTGATTTTCCAGGAATTTTTTCCATTTGTTTTTTCAATAAAGCCGCTTTTTCCAGCGCGAATTTTTGCATGTCTGCAACCTGGTCTGCTTCATCTACAATTTCTCTCCCCAACAGTGTTTCCAGGGCATCTTCCAGGGTGACAATGCCTGAGAACTGACGGTAGGCATCATGGACCAGAAAAAGGTGCTCTTTGCGTTGAATAAACTGATCCAGAAGAAAATAGACCGGCATATCTTCTGGCACCCGATAAATGGGCTCCATAATGCTTTTTAGCGGCTTCTGGAGCCTGGAATTAAAGGAAATGGATTTAAGAATAGTTCGGGCAAATACCAGGCCGCTAATATTATCTTTGGATTGTTCGTAGACTGGAATGCGAGAGTATATAAATAATTTATCTTCCAACAGGCTTGACTCAATCGTTTTTTCACCATCGAGCATAAACACAACACTTCGTGGTGTAAGAATATCCTTGATTTGAATTTGCTTTAATTTAAGCAGGTTTTCAATCAGCTGGCTTTCTTTTTCTTCCAGAATTCCGCTTTCCTCGCCAATTCCTGCCATCGCTGCAATTTCTTCTCGTGTAGGACCTTTATTCTCCTGATTTTTTTGTATTCGATGGGTAATCAAGCTGGAAAACCACAAAAAAGGGATAAGAATCCGGGTTAAGAACTGTATAATATAAGCGCTTGGTTTGGACAATTCACGCCAATAAGTAGCACCAATGGTTTTGGGTATGATTTCAGAAAAATAAAGTATGAGTAAAGTCAAAATAACGGCAATAAGACTTTGCCATTGGACACCAAAAATTCGCACTGCTTCTGCTCCCACGCCAGCAGCTCCCATGGTATGAGCAATAGTATTTAATATTAAAATGGAAGATATGGATGAATCGATGTCAGTTTTCAGGTTTTTCAGTGTTTTTTTAAGGACTGAACCCTCTTCCAGAGAACCAATATAGGACGGTGTAATAGAGAGCAGGACTGCTTCGAGTATGGAGCATAAAAAAGACACAAAGAGTGCCAGTGACAGATAGAAAAAAAGTAAACCCATGGCTATACATACCCCGAACAGTGAGAAGAATTACTCCTAGTATAGTTGAAAACCGATCCTAACTTCTAATTCTCCTGTTCTGGCGGGCAAAAATTGAACAGTTTCCCCATAAACGCTGACAATACCCTGAACAATTGCTAATTCCACTCGAATCAATGTGGTCAGAGTCATTGATTTTTCCATTGATTTAAAATTAACTACTTTGACCCATTGATTTGGGAGCGAAACTCAGGCTAATGACCAGATAGCAGGCGCCAGCGACTGCCAGTGTGCGACTTATCGGCCCATACAGCAAAAACACCAGCGATTCCTGTTCGAATCCGTAGAACCCGGCCAGCCACAAATTAAAATCAAGGTGCACTGCAACAATCACGTAGCCGATAACCGCAAGCAGTAAAAGCGTATACATTGTCGTTCTTGACCACTGTGACAAATAACCCCATGCGATGGCAACAGGCAGGTATGACGCGCACAGTACAAGCAATATGCCGATGAACACTTCACTATTAACGGGCCCGACGCTCGGATAGCGGGTGACCGCCTCCAGGAAGTAGTGAATCCCTCCCCAGGCCACCCCCCCCAAATGCGATGGCACCAGTGTCCAGGCGCTAAACAGAGCAGTAGGCGCCATAAATCCGGGTATAGTATAGGCAAACCCACTCCGCAATCCCAGGGGACGAGGTTGTATTCTTTCAATGACTATCAATACAATGGTCAGAATGATTGTAATTGCCGGAAACGGTACGGTCTCCAATATGCCGGCAAGACTCTCTTGCAGAAGGCCTGGCAGAGCGGCTGCAAGATAGAGCAGGCTGAGAGCCATCGGCAACAAGAGCAGAATTAGAATTGATTTATGCTGACTATACATTTTCGGATCACTATAACTTGAGTATCTTTTGACTGCCAGGTCTTCTTATAAGCTAACACGACCTGGCCCGGATAAACTGGTAACCGACATTAAATCCCAGGGCGCAGACTCCAGGGAAAATGGTGCTGCCAGGCTGGCTTGTTCCATACGCCGTGCATTTGTATGGTAAACGACCATGCGATCCCGCCCCGGACAAACCGCATTCGGGCTCCTGGAATTATGATCGGGGTTCGGTACGGTGATATGCTCCGAATAATTAAAATCGTAGACGTCAACGACCTTAGCCGTAAAACGGGAAAACGTAACGTCCAGATGAGCACCACTATTCGTCACATTCACCGTGACTTCTGTACGCAACTGAAAGCCCATTCCCAGAGCATAGAGAATATCCTTTTCTTCCGCATTACCCGTAATCTGCCAGCGCAGGGGTACTTCGACCAGAGCCTCATAATGCATCGACAGTGGTGTTCCCCGGGTCCAACCATAACGGCCCGGGTCCTGCCAGCGCGGCTTGATACCTGCCCAGCGTGTTGAGCTGCCGATTCGAGCGCGTTCCTGGGTAAGATACACCCGACGATGGTAAGCCAACGCATCAACAACGATCGAATGATCTTTCAGATACGCTGGCGCGGTAAAGTTAAACGTAGCTTGTGTAACACTTGAATTCGCCTGAGGGTGTAAATAGCGATTCATGAACAGTGCCGCAAGCGGCGTGCCGCCGCCAGCAACCGGTCGACGGCTGATGGCTTGTGCCAACCGCCCATACCACAACCAGACCTGCCGTACAGGTAAGCTGCCGAGAATATCCCGGGCGGCGCAATTTGCGGTGGCCGGGGGTGTAAGACCAACCGGGGCGAGTTGTATGGTGGCACCTCCCATAACAGGACCTGTGCCAGCTTCCTTCCTCTCAGCACTCGAGGCATT
>CBDTVA010000428.1:0-3030 GCA_965363935.1 uncultured Gammaproteobacteria bacterium
TATAGAAAGTTTTAAAAAATACTGAAACAAAAGCAACAAAATTTTATGCAAAGGGTTTTTCAATGATAAAAAATCACAAAACTTCAGGTATCGGCCTGATTCTAGTATTTCTTTTGTCCTTTTCAGGCAATGTTATGGCCGATGCGGGCTTAAATGGTGCAGACACGGCCTGGATCATGATATCAACGGCACTGGTTTTGTTTATGACATTACCAGGACTGGCACTTTTTTATGGTGGTCTGGTACGTACTAAAAACGTTTTGTCCATTTTAATGCAGTGTTTTGCTATCACCAGTATTATGTCGATTCTCTGGTTGATAGCCGGTTATTCCCTGGCCTTTAGTGATGGTGGTTCAATGAATGCCTTTATTGGCGGCTTTGATAAAGTGCTGTTTGCCGGAGTTATGGAAGATACTGTATTCGGAAGTATTCCCGAAGCTTTATTTGCTTTGTTTCAAATGACCTTCGCAATTATTACCCCGGCTCTGATTGTGGGCGCTTTTGCTGAACGTGCGCGATTTTCTGCCATGATGTTGTTTAGCGCCATCTGGTTGTTTTTGGTTTATGTGCCAATCACTCATTGGGTATGGGCTGAAGGCGGCTGGCTGTATGAAATGGGACTGCTGGATTTTGCCGGCGGTACGGTGGTACACATTACCGCCGGTGTCGCGGCACTGGTCACGGCATTGGTGATTGGCAAACGTAAGGATTTTGGTGTTCATGCCCTGCCGCCGCATAACCTGACCATGACGGTGATTGGTGCCGGTATGTTATGGGTTGGCTGGTTTGGATTTAACGGTGGTAGTGCACTGGCCGCGGATGGCAATGCGGCCATGGCCATGTTGGTGACTCATGTCTCGGCAGCGGCCGGTGCGGGTATGTGGGCTGCTATTGAATGGATAAGACATGGTAAGCCTTCTGTGCTGGGTATTGTCACCGGTATGGTTGCCGGTCTGGGCACCATCACCCCGGCTTCCGGTTTTGTAGGCCCTGCCGGTGCCCTGTTAATTGGTCTGTCCGCCGGATTCGTCTGTTATACGGCAACCCAGATTCTTAAAGTGAAACTGAAACTGGATGATTCTCTGGACGTTTTCCCGGTGCATGGTGTCGGCGGTATTCTGGGTACTTTTCTGGCCGGAATCTTTGCCTCAGCGGGACTGGGTGTTTTCTCCGGTCAGGGCTATGCGGAAGGTATGAATATGGCAAGCCAGGTTCAGGTACAGCTTATTGGTATTGTGGCCACTCTGGTGTACACGGCTGTAATGACTTATATCATTCTGAAGGTGGTCAATATCTTTATCAGTCTGCGTGTTGACCGCGATCAGGAAACAGAAGGTCTGGATCTGGTGTCACATGATGAACGTGGTTATGATTTCTAAGCGTTAAGCGTTAAGCGTTAAGCGTTAAGCGTTAAGGTGTTAGGTTTGCAATGACTTAACACCTTATTTTTTATTGAAAAAAGATTTAACCCGGTTTTTTACTTTTCTCGCTTCAGCAGCTTTTTGCTCATATTCTTCTCTTAAATGAGCAGCTCTTAATTCTTCAGCATGGGCTTTTTTCTGGGCTTCAACCTGCTGGCGAATTTTTTCTTTATGAGTCTCATCGATATCCATTTGTATAAACTCGCTGTCCTTTCTTAAAATATAGCGTGCCAGTTTGTCCATATAGGCCTCATTAATTTGCTCCGGATTGATGAATTGAGTTCGTTGTTCAAAGTCTTCATGATTGTGTATGGTCAAAATAATACGAGAATTCTCATAATCAATGGAGAACTTAAATATTACCGGGATTTTTCGGGTGATATGAAAAGTTAAAGCACCACCTTCGGAATTGCCTAAATAGCGGTCATATGTAAATGGGATTTTGTGCAGGGATAAAAATTCCTTTTCCTGCTCTGCGTCAGTTTTACTTTCGGCACTATGGGTAAATTCCCCTTCTTCCTGTCCCTGGCAATTAAAACGCAGGGTAATTTCAGTGAGCTTTTCATAATTGGCGATACCGCCATGTTTGTCTGTGCTGAGCCGGTAATCCTGTTGATATAATTTGCCCAGTTTCCGGTAGTGATTACTGTAGTAAGGGATACAAATGGGTGCTTCAATCACAGTCAAATAATCAAGCAGCTCCTTGAAATAGGAAAACAATAGCTGCATTTTTGGCAAGATCAGAATTTGATAGTTATGCGCCAGTTTTTCCTTGAGAATCGTATTCTCTTGCTGCTCCGACTGTTTTTGAATGGCCTGTTCTCTCAGATCATCAAGAATTCCCATACGTTACCTGCTTTCGAGTTGGTTAAAGGCTAAGCACATCTTTTGTTACAATATTGAGTATATATACAGTCTGCGGGATCTGCTATATTAATGATTGAGCAAATAATTCTGTTCAATGTTTCTGGCAGGGGAGTGTATGAGCTATCGTATTTCAAAGTTGTTAATCACGTTGTTTACTGTGATGTTAATGGTTTCATCTGTGTCCGTTTTGGCTCAGACGTCACTCTGGCAGGTTAAAAAGGGCGACAGGACATTATATCTGGGCGGTACGGTACATGTTCTGGGACAGGAAGATTATCCGTTACCGGATGAATTTGAAAAAGCATTTTCAACTGCTGACAAAATTGTCTTTGAAACGGATCTTGCTCAGGCTCGTTCACCTGCTTTCTCCCAGAGAATGATGCAGCAAATGCTTTATCCTTCTGGTCAGTCACTTAAGGATGTTCTGGATAAGCAGACTTATAAGCGGCTGGCCGAATACTGTGCTGATAAAGTTCCGATGTCACAGATTGAAGGTATTAAACCTGCCATGGTGGTTCTTATGTTGACAGCCATCGAGTTTCAGCGCGTGGGAATGGTGATAGCCGGTGTGGATGAGCACTTCTGGGCACTTGCGGTGGAAGAAAACAAGCAGACAGGTACCCTGGAAAGCATTGATGAGCAATTATCCTTTATTGTCAATATGGGTAAGGGTAATGAAAATGAGTTAATTCAGAATACTCTGGATGATATTAAACGGACTGAATCCATGATTGCGGTTTTG
>CBDTVA010000429.1:0-3029 GCA_965363935.1 uncultured Gammaproteobacteria bacterium
GACATTGACATCACCACTGGTGACGGCTCAGAAGCAAAGAGCCAAAAAGTCTCCTCCTGCAAATAATGCAATGGCTGCAGCATTTGCTAAATTAAAATCTTAAAAAAGCACGATAATTGATTAGGTTTTAAGCAATCAGGAGATAAAGATAAATTATTTAACAGATCGACTTGCTTTAGGAAAACACACATTTTAAAATGCCCAACTGTTTCAGTAGGATATTACACATATTTTTACACTATCATAGCTCCAGGAGAAATATATAATGAGCGTACTTGTCGGTAAACAAGCACCCGATTTTACTGCAAATGCTGTAATGGCTAATGGTGACATAAAAGAAGATTTTAATTTGGCTGAGCATACAAAAGGTAAATATGCGGTGTTATTTTTTTACCCGCTTGACTTCACTTTTGTATGTCCTTCAGAGCTGATTGCTTTTGATCACCGTATCGAAGAATTTAGCAAGCGCGGCGTTGAAGTGATAGGCTGCTCCATTGACTCACACTTCACACACAAAGCCTGGAGAAGTACAGCTATTAACAACGGTGGTATTGGTGAAGTGAAATACCCGCTGGTTGCAGATATCGATCATTCGATATGCAAGAACTATGATGTTGAAGCGGGCGCCGGTGTGGCTTACCGTGGTTCTTTTCTGATCGACAAAGACGATGTTGTACGTCATCAGGTGGTCAATGATCTGCCTCTGGGTCGCGACATTGATGAAATGCTGCGCATGATTGATGCTTTACAATTCCATGAAGAGCACGGTGAAGTATGTCCTGCGGGCTGGCATAAAGGCGATAAAGGTATGAAAGACACCACAGAAGGTGTGGCTGAATACCTGGCAGAAGAAGCAGACAAATTGTAAGCAGATAAAATAACAGGACAATTGCCGCATTAGTTTTTTTATAGTGAAAAACTGCTCGTTGTTAGAGACTTTACGTCACTGATAGCAATTGTTCTGTTATTATTCAATCCCCTGCCATACATTTTCTGATGCGTTATTTGGGTATATATCATCCTTATTTCAAATTATTCTGTCTGTAAGCATAATATTTTTGCTGAAACATTTGATCTGGCGCGGTATAATAGTTGATTGCACCTTAATAGATGAGTCAGATAAACGGGTTATCAACTAAGCGAATTAATTACAAAAATCTACTATTAGATTTAAGGTTAAACGGGAGTTAGATAGTGGAATTATCAGGATCCGAAATCATTGCACAGTTCCTCGTAGATGAGGACGTCGAATACCTGTTTGGTTATCCAGGCGGTGCTGTGTTGCATATTTACGATGCATTATTCAAAGCAGACAAAGTGAAACACATTCTTGTTCGCCATGAGCAGGGTGCTGTACATGCCGCGGACGGATACGCCCGTTCAACCGGAAAACCGGGTGTGGCTCTGGTTACTTCAGGTCCTGGTATGACCAATGCAGTAACGGGTATAGCCACGGCTCATCTGGATTCAATTCCTCTGGTGGTTCTTACAGGCCAGGTTTCGACTGCTGCCATCGGCAGTGATGCGTTTCAGGAAGTGGATTCAGTTGGAATATCACGCCCCTGTGTAAAACATAACTTCCTGGTTAAAGACGTCAAAGATCTGGCTGACACCCTGAAAAGAGCATTTTATGTTGCTGCCACCGGCAGGCCTGGTCCTGTCGTTGTTGATATACCAAAGGATGTCACGGACCCCAAAATAAAAATTCCCTATACCTATAAGCAAACGATTAGTATGCGTTCATACAATCCCGTGACCAAGGGACATCCAGTACAGGTTAAAAAAGCACTGGATCTGATATTAAGTGCTAAAAAACCGGTTATTTATTCCGGTGGTGGTGTTATTTTATCCAATGCGGCACAATCACTGACGCAACTGGTTCAACGCCTGGGTTTTCCTATTACCAGCACGTTAATGGGACTGGGGGCTTATCCCGGCTCAGACGATCAGTTTTTGGGCATGTTGGGTATGCATGGTACCTATGAAGCCAATATGGCCATGCATGAAACCGATGTGCTCATTGCTATCGGTGCACGTTTTGATGATCGTGTGACAGGCACTTTAGAACAATTCTGCCCTAATGCAAAAATTGTTCATATTGATATTGATCCTTCATCGATATCTAAAACCGTTAAAGTCGATATCCCGATTGTAGGTGATGTGGATGATGTTCTGACTTCTATGCTGGATTTGCTCAAAGATAACAAGAGAAATGCCGATGAAAAAGCACTGAAAGACTGGTGGAAACAAATCAAGCATTGGCGCAAGAAAAATTGTCTTCGTTACAATAAGAAAACAAAAGTCATCAAGCCGCAATATGTTATTGAAAAATTGTATGAAGTGACAAAAGGTGACGCCTTTGTTACTTCTGATGTAGGCCAGCACCAGATGTTTGCGGCTCAGTATTATAAGTTTGATAAGCCCAGACAGTGGATAAATTCAGGCGGCCTGGGTACCATGGGCTTTGGTTTGCCTGCTGCTATGGGAGTGCAACTGGCACATCCCGGTAAAACCGTAGCCTGTGTGACTGGCGAAGGCAGTATCCAGATGAATATTCAGGAACTGGCAACCTGTATGCAGTATCAATTGCCCATAAAAATCATTAACCTGAATAATCGCTATCTGGGTATGGTGCGACAGTGGCAGGAATTTTTCTATGAAGGCCGCTATGCTATGTCCTATATGGATTCGCTGCCGGATTTTGTCAAGCTGGCTGAAAGCTACGGCCATGTGGGTATGTATATCGATGAAACCAGCGATGTTGAAGATGCATTGAAAAAGGCCTTTGCCATGAAAGACAAGCTGGTTTTTATTGATTTCATCACCAATCGTGAAGAAAATGTATATCCTATGATTGCTGCCGGCAAAGGGCATCATGAAATGGAACTGGCACCTGATAGCGAGTTCGAGTTGATATAATTAGTACTTTAGAAATAGTTTTTCGTTAAGCTGCTATCCCGGTTCAACTGGTTCCGGCAAGAAAGGGCAGGAGTTAACGGAAATAGAGTTAAAGGAAAAGTTAAAGGAAA
>CBDTVA010000430.1:0-3022 GCA_965363935.1 uncultured Gammaproteobacteria bacterium
GCCAGGGTTCGCTTGAAGGTGGGATTAATGGTGACTATGACTTCGCTATTGGAGAAATTTTCAGTGAAGCCTGGGAAAGAACCAGTGGAGCCAAAGGGACCTTTATTCTGGCCTGGGTGTTTTATATTCTGTTGGCCATTGCTGTTAATGCTGTCTTGACTTTGATTGCGCCCAATACAGAAATGTTGTTTCAGCAGGGGCGCATTACTGAAGGTGTGATATGGGGCTTGCTCCCAAGTCTGGTCACTATACCAATTCTATACCCTATTCTGGCTGGAATCACCTTATTGGGTATTCATCGTTCTGTTGACGCGGATATCAGCGCCAGTTCAGTGTTCAGTCATTATGGCAAAATTATCCCCTTCACGATTCTGGGGATACTGATGAGCATTATGATTATACTGGGTTATGTATTGTTAATAATCCCGGGTATTTATTTAAGTATTGCTTATCTGATGGCAATTGCTTTGATGGTGGATAAAGATATGGGCGTTTGGGAGGCTATGGAAGCTTCCCGCAAAGCAGTGACCAAACACTGGTTTAAAATTTTCTTTTTATATTTCTTGTTGGGGCTGTTACTTATGGTGGCTACAATTCCATTTTTAATTGGCTTGATCTGGGTTCTTCCTCTTGCAGCAATCCTGCACGGTGTATTGTACAAGTACATGTTTGGGGTGGATTCGGTGGAGTAATGAGTCCGTTAAAGTAATATTGCCCGAAAAGATGGTGCTATAGTAATCAGAGGCCGGTGAGGTGTGGCTTACCTTACTGGGGACGCTCAAGTACCTCCATGTATCGCTCATCCCCGAACGATCCTTCTGGTGGTTTAACAGACTATTTTTCTTATACTGTTCCTCCGTATGATTAGCTGATAAAATACTTGTTTTTTTGATGCTGAACCATGCTTAAATTATCCAACCTCTCATTGCGTCGTGGTGTGCAATTATTGCTCCAGGACGTTAATATGACCATTCATCCGCGGCAAAAAGTCGGTATTACTGGCGGCAATGGCTGCGGGAAATCCAGCTTATTTGCCCTTATTAATAATGAGCTTCATGCCGACAGCGGTGATTTATCGCTGCCACAGAACTGGGTAATTGCTCATGTTGCCCAGGAAACACCTTCAACTGAACGCCCTGCTATTGAGTATGTGATTGATGGGGATATGCAATTGCGCAATATTGAGGCGGAGATTGAACAGACCAGCGAGCAGGGGTACGGTGAATTACTGGGCAAGTTGTATGCGCAATTAGAAGAAGCGGATGGTTATACGGCCAATAGCAGGGCGGCACAATTACTGTCAGGACTTGGTTTTTCCCAGCAGCAATTTAATAATTCTGTTAACAGCTTTTCCGGTGGCTGGCGTATGCGCCTGAATCTGGCCAGGGCACTGATGTGTCGTTCGGACTTGTTATTGCTGGATGAACCGACCAATCACCTGGATCTGGATGCAGTACTTTGGCTGGAAGAATGGCTGAAAAAATATCCCGGTACCCTGTTGTTGATTTCTCATGACCGGGATTTTCTTGATAGTGTCATGACTCATATTGTTCACATTGAACATCAGTCTATGACGTTGTATAGTGGTAACTACTCGCATTTTGAGCGAATTCGGGCTGAACAGCTGGCACAACAACAAGTGCTTTATGAACGTCAGCAGCAGGAAATTAAACACATACAGAGTTTTATTAATCGCTTTAAAGCTAAAGCGACCAAGGCAAAGCAGGCGCAATCCAGGGTGAAGACTCTGGAAAAAATGGAATTAATCTCCCAGGCTCATGTGGACTCGCCCTTTCATTTTGAATTTCATGCCGCGGAAAAAATCCCCAATCCTCTTATAGCTTTAGAAGATATTAAACTGGGGTATGGTTCAACCAGCATTTTGGAGCATGTTCATATTAACTTGCAGCCGGGTTCCCGCATTGGCTTATTGGGACATAATGGGGCAGGCAAATCAACTTTAATTAAACTATTGGCCGGTCAATTGCAGGCTCAGTCCGGTCGTGTTGAGCGTTCGAGCGAACTGCGGGTGGGTTATTTTGCCCAGCACCAACTGGAGCAACTGCATCCTGAAGATACACCGATGGAACATTTTCAGCGACTGGATAAAAAAGCGACCGAACAATCCCTGCGCAACCATCTGGGCGGTTTTGGTTTTAGCGGGGATAAGGTGGAGTCAAAAATTGCCCCTTTTTCAGGCGGTGAAAAAGCCCGCCTGGTTTTTGCGACACTGGTATACCAAAAACCCAATTTATTACTGCTGGATGAACCGACCAATCATCTGGATCTGGATATGCGCCATGCCATCAGTCTGGCCTTACAGGAATTTGAAGGTGCCATGGTGGTCGTTTCTCATGATCGTCATCTGTTGCGTAGCGTAACAGATGAGTTCTATCTGGTTGCGGATAAAAAAGTGGGTGTATTCAAGGGGGATCTAGATGATTATAGAAACTGGATCACTGCACAGAAAAAGCTGGAAGTTACAGCACAAGTTGCACTTTCTGAACAATCAGATGCCAATGGTCATGGAGTAGAAAATGGATTAGACAAAAAAGGTTCTGCTAATACTGCCCAGACAAAGAAAGAAAAAAAACGCCAGGAAGCAGAAAGACGCAAACAACTTCAGCCATTAAAAAATAAACTGGCAAAGTTTGAGAAAGAACTGGAAAAACTCAATCGTGAAAAAGATGAACTGGAACTGCTTCTGGCTGATCCGGTCATTTATGAAGAAAGTGAAAAACAGCGTCTGAAAGAATTATTACTGCAACAATCCCAAATGAGCCAATCTCTTGAATATATTGAAGAACAATGGCTGCAGGTGAGTGAGGAAATAGAAGAGACATAATGGCAATGAAAAAACTATTTAAGACATTATTGAAAGTCGTTGCAATACTGATCGTATTGTTTTTAGTTGTTTCGATTCTTGTAGCCACTCTGGTTGATATCAATCAGTATAAAAATGAAATCGCTCAATGGGTAGAAAATGAGACAGGTCTAAAGCTTGAAATTAATGGTGATATGG
>CBDTVA010000431.1:0-3004 GCA_965363935.1 uncultured Gammaproteobacteria bacterium
CGCTGTTGAGCAACTTGCCGTGGATGAAGAAGAAAGGTGAGATGCAATGGGTATCTCGTATCAATAAAGCCCTACAGGAAGAACGGTTTGTGCTTTATTTCCAGACAATTAAACCGGTTAATTGTGAAGAGAAGGGCCTGCATTTTGAACTCTTGCTACGAATGAAGGACGAGCATGGTAACCTGATACCACCGGCTGCCTTTTTGCCTGCTGCAGAGCACTATGGCATTATTAAAATTTTGGACCATTGGGTGGTAAGAAGCGCATTTTCCTGGTTAAATGATAATCCGGATCTGACTAAAGAGGTTGAACTTTGCAGCATTAATCTTTCCGGCAGTTCTATTGGCGATGAACATTTTATGCATCATTTATCTGAACATTTCAGGAACTGCCAGTTTCCTGCTGAGAAAATTTGTTTTGAAGTAACGGAAACAGCGGCTATACAGAATCTCAGTGTTGCCAGTACCTTTATTGATACTATAAAAGAATTAGGTTGCTCCTTTTCACTGGATGACTTTGGCTCAGGAATGTCCTCATTTGGCTACTTAAAACAGCTCAACATAGATTATTTAAAAATTGATGGTTTGTTTGTTAAAGACATTGTTATCGACCCCGTTGATGCCGCCATGGTTAAATCAATTAATGAAGTAGGGCAGATAATGGGTTTGAAAACCATAGCAGAATATGTGGAAAATGATGATATTCTTGACGTTATCAGAGAAATTGGCGTCGATTTTGCTCAGGGTTATGGCATTAGTCGTCCAAGACCTCTTGATGAAATTGCTCAATTCTTAATAAACAGGCCAAATAATTGAGCTGTGATCATACAAATTCGGGCAATGATTGGGGTATCATTAATATAATAAAGAGCCTTTTCCGCTTTATTTATCATGTAAGACGGATAGGCTCCAAACCCAGGCTAGCTTAAGAAAACTCTACAAAGCGCAGAAGAAACAACTTATCCTGAGTTAATGGGCTGTTAATTTCTCTCCGGGGACAGTTTGATGGTCCTGTATTGAGGTAAATCAAACTTTTTGGGTAAAGGCGTATCCGTATACCAGATATTGCTCTCCTGGTCATGCCACCAGGTCATTTTGTGTCTGATTTTGTTGATTATGGCACTATTATCAAAACGGTATTCAATTAAAAACAGGGTTGCAGCGGTTTTTTTGTCTTCATGCATTGCCGAACTGAGTGTTTCTATATGCGTTACTTTGATGGTATCCAGGTGATTCAGGTATGCTTCCGAAGGTTGAATGAAGCCCTTTGAATCGCTAATACTGCCTGGTTTAGTTCTTTGTAACTGGATAGCTCCCAGCCATTCTCCCCAGCGTAAAGAAGCTCTATAAGTATTTTCAGATTGCTGAAAACGGCTTACTTTACTATGACTATCCATTTCAGCACAGGCTGTCATTAACAGGAGTAGTGTGGAAGAAATAAAGATGGCTTTAAGAAAAAATTGCGTCTGCAGCAAAGTGACTCCCCTGGATGATTTTATATATTATACGATTTTTATGGATTTATACCGTTAAATCAAGAAAAAAGCACTGTTAATGATAATATAAATGTGCGGCATTGTAATTTTTTCTGATATCCTCATATTACAATAACAATTAAATTTTTATGGAATGAATTTAGATGTCAACATTTAATGCAGAAAATGAGCTGGAAAAAAAACTGATTCAGGCTCAAAATGGTGAAATAGAGGGTGAAGAATATTTAAAAGAAATGCTGGATATGCAGGTTTTTATGCCAATTCTGGATAAACACAGTGTTAGTGGTTTCCAGAACTCCAAACACGCAGTTCCTCTGACCTTTAAAGATGATGATGGCTCAGAAATGGTCATTCTGTTTACCAGCCCTGAACGGGCCAAAGAGTTTGTCAAGGACTATCCCGGTTATGATGGCGGCCTGTTGGAAGACTTTAAATGGGTTATTGAGAAAATTGGTGGTGGTTATGGTGTTATCCTGAATCCCGGTTATGAAGTGGGACTTGAGCTGGAAGCTCATATGCTGGAAATCTTAACGAATCAATAGACTAATACGATTGGTATTTTGTTTAAATTATCACGGAATAAAGTGCTGCGGGTAGGAATCAGTCATGCCAAAATCTGAATTGTCAGATGTTGTTGCCATATTTCATAAGGGTTCTGATAGCCTGACTCAGTATTTTGCCGAACAGGGCCGCTCTGACAATGATATGCTTCTGGCATTTGATGAAATTGACAAATTTTTATCCTCTGCTGAACTGTCTAATATCGAACTGTCGATTGCAGGAGAGACGTCCGCCACACCTGCAGAAAAGAAACTTTTTGATGATCGAGCTAATGAGCTGATTTTATTAGTCGATCGTTTAATGGTCTTTTCATCGCAAATTCAACATCAGCAAAGCTTTGCCTATTTTGAGGAATTTCTTTATTTGTTTGCCCTCTGGTTTGCAAAATCGGGTGGCACTATCAGCAAACTCATCCCAATCGTTAATCTGGTGGCAGCTTTTTCCAATCGTTTGCAGGATCAGGAGGCATTGAAACAGCTACTGGCTAATATTGAAACCTTTATAAGTGCAACGAAACGATCTATTCAGGATGATATGGATGATCGGGATCCTCGCCGGCCCTGGCGCGTTTTATTACTCAATTATGGCATTACCGCCACCCGAACTCATGACCCGGCTTTAATGGAAAAGGCTTTTCAGTTTCTTATTGATAATCTACCGGATGATCTGAAACAATTTTTTATGGAAGGAATGAGTCAAATGACGGCTATTGATTATCCAGATCACGTCAAAGAAGTCATGGAAAAATATTATTGGCAATATAGTACGCAAGAAATTAAAAAAAATTGATTAAAATTCAGTGAATATAATTAATTGCTAATATTTGTTGCTCACTGTAAAATCGATAAATTGACCGGTATGTAATCCCAGGTCAGCTCATTTCGGGATATGCCCACTAGGAGCTTGTCCGAGAATAGAAATCCTACTGCGGAAAAGCTGATTTTGGCC
>CBDTVA010000432.1:0-2996 GCA_965363935.1 uncultured Gammaproteobacteria bacterium
CATTGTCGGAATCGGCGGAATCGCGTCGCTTGACGACGTGATGGAGTTTCTGGTAGCGGGGGCGTCTGCCGTCCAGATCGGCAATATAGGCTCCTGACGTATGTGCCAATAATTTTTTCATGGTTTTTGCCAAACCTAAATTATTTTCATTTTTGTGAACGGTAAGTAATGAACTGTATTTAAGTTGAAGCTCTTTTAAAATGTTAAAAGAATTATCTGTTGATGCATCATCAATTGCAATAATTTCAAAATTAAAAGAAGTTTTCTGTTGGACTAAACCTTCTATGCATTCATATATATAATTCTCTAAATTATAAACAGGAACAATCACACTCACTTTTATATTTATAAAACTAATATTCAAATTATCCTATCCAATCAACAATATTTATTGCTTTATTATCAATGTAATAATCTGCAAATGGCTTTCCTTGTTTTAATTCATGATAAAGTACTCCCCATTCTCTCAACTGCTGCTTAAGCGGTGGTATCCAATTATAACCACTGGTATATCCACGAGAAGTAAATAAAATAATCTTGTGTCCATTATTATAGAGATTGTTTATTTTTTTTATCACTGACTTAATGGGTTTGGCATCCTCATATTGGCAAAACTCGGTACAAATAGTACCATCAATATCTATACAAAAAGTTTTGTTATTCCCTACGCTCTCATAGTAGCAATCATTTTCTTTCAATAAAGATATATGACAGGAATATTTAAACATCCATAGCTCATCAATATAGTTATCTTTTATAGCCTTTATTTCTTTTCCATTCATTAACTGAACCAGAAATTCAGGTGTTAATATCCCTGCAGAAAATCCTAAACCAGATCCCCCACCAAAACGTGGATTAATTTCAATAAATGTAATTTGATCACTCAGATTCTCATAAAAACATTGTAACGTATTATGCCCAATTAACTGCAGACTTATCGCAAGATTACTTACTTTCTCGATAATTATCAGATTGTTTTCTGTTTTTCCAATTAATGACTCTCCATTGTGAACTTCAACTCTTTGTCTTGGAACAACTGAAATCACGTTACCATTAAAATCTGAAAAAAGATCAATGGTGTATTCTTTTGCTTCTATGAAGGGTTGTACTACAAAATCAGTTTCATCATAAAGTTTAAGAAATAGTTTCAGTTTTTCAGGAGTCTTTGCAATAAAATTTTTTTGCGAACCAGCACCTTGTCTTGGTTTAACAAATACAGGAAATTCTATTCCAGAAAATTCAGTACTTAAACAGGTTTTTATCGTGTTAAAATGATGTTTAATACAATATTGATAAAATTGATACTTATCCTGACAAATTTTAATCGTTGCTGGATTGGCCACCATAACCTTAATATTGTTTTTTTCCAATAGCTCTTTATTTTCAGAAAAAACTTTCAACTCACCGTCACGGGTTGGTACAATTAATTGAATATTTTCCTGCAAACAGAGTTTAATTATTTCTGGAATAAAATTCGTAACGTTACTTTGAGGAACAATAAAGTATTGATCAGCATAATAAAGCGCTATTTTTTGTTTGGTAATATCAGCCGCATAAACT
The DNA here is from genome assembly GCA_965363935.1 of uncultured Gammaproteobacteria bacterium. Lineage (GTDB taxonomy): Bacteria > Pseudomonadota > Gammaproteobacteria > GRL18 > GRL18 > CBDTVA01. The sequence continues at coordinate 1,561 of CBDTVA010000432.1, forward strand.
TGACCACCACCATTTTTCATTAATGCCTGTTTAAATGCCTGAATAAGCCAGACTTTATTTGAAGCACTGGTAATTAATATGTTCAATGCTCATTCTTCCTGAGTCTTATTTATGTATATCATGTAAGGTCACAATATAGGCTTCTATTTTTTCATCAGTATTTGCTAGCAACTCAAGGTTTCTTTCAGTTTTTGTATTACATAGTCTAACTCTTCATTAGTAATACCAAAAAAGAGCGGTAATGTGATTACCTCCTGATAATATTGTTCACTTTCAGGAAAATCACCGGCATTAAATCCCAATCGCTTATAATAAGGTTGTGTATGAACGGGTATATAGTGTATTTGTACACCAATACCTGATTGACGAAGCGCATCAAACACCTGTTTTCTTGAAAGTCTAATTTCATCTAACTTTAAACGAATGACATATAAGTGCCAGCAAGAACAACAGGAGTCATTTTGTCTGGGTAAGATAACAGGCAAGTCATTCAAATGGCTATTATAAAACTGTGCAGCTTCTTCTCTTTTCTTGATAAGAATATCAATTCGTTCCAACTGTGATAATCCAAGTGCCGCCTGAATATCGGTCATACGATAATTATAACCCAGCTCAATTTGCTGATAATACCAGTCACCATGAGTTTGCTCTATCATTTTATTACTATCCCTGGTAATACCATGATTTCTTAACAGCTCAATTTTATCTGCCCACTCTTTATTATTAGTCAGCAGCATACCGCCCTCACCTGTTGTAATTATTTTAACAGGATGAAAGCTGAAAATTGTCATATCTGAGTAGGTGCAACTGCCCACTTTGGTGTCTAAATAACCAGCACCGATGGCATGTGCGGCATCTTCAATAATATAAAAACCATATTGTTCCGATAACCTCCTGATAATAGCCATTTCACATGACTGACCTGCAAAATGCACAGCTATAACTGCTTTAGGAAGCCTGCCTTCTTTATCGGCTATAACTAATTTTTCTTGAAGTTTTTCAATGCTGAGGTTGTAGGTGTGAGGATCAATATCAATAAAGTCAATTTTAGCACCGCAATATAAAACACAATTAGCTGAAGCAACAAAAGTATTAGGAGAAGTCCACACCCAATCACCCGAGCCGATAGATAAAGCTCTACAGGCAAGATGTAATGCCGAAGTGGCATTGGTTACTGCAAAAGAGAATTTGGCATCACAATATTGTGCGACTGCTTGTTCGAACTGTGGAACAACGGGTCCTTGAGTAATTAACTCAGATTTGAGAACATTAACGACTGCATCAATATCTTCATTCGAGATCAGCTGTTTTCCATAGGGGATCATAATATTGTATTAGAGCTCAGCCAGTTTATTAAATGCTTGAATTTCTTGTTTACTTAGAAATACATTATTACCTGAATTGTATTCAAAACCCTGTTCCACCAATTCTCCTTT
>CBDTVA010000433.1:0-2994 GCA_965363935.1 uncultured Gammaproteobacteria bacterium
ATATTTATTTCTTTGTATAAATGTATTAAATATTATTGGTAAGAGACTAAAGTACCCCGGCTAATTTTGGGGTATTTAGTAGCAACTCCGTAAAAACAAATCAGGAATAAGCTGAAGGTTGGCGGGTTATTTGCAATTTTTTAATGCATCAAGTTTACTATAACCCTTTCTTAGTTGAACCCTGATTATCTTTAAATCAATTTTTAGCTTTTTTCGTTTTTTCTTATTCTTTTCAAAGTCTAGTTCAGATTTGAGTTTCCGTTGCCTTTTTTCCAGTTCTTTGAGTAAATCTTCCAGTTCTTCACAATGAGACTTTGAAATATTATCTTTTTTAAAAATTGATTCCAGATCTTTTTTTATTTTATTAATTCCCATTTTCTATTCCTCAATAGATCAATTTTACGCATTTTCAACAACTGTTTTTGCCATACGTTTAGCAAAATAGTAGATTCGTTTTTGTTTTTCTATAATATCAATTTCAGTGGTATAAGCTGCTATTCTATTGGGTTCATCAACCACCAGGCGTTCTGCCTGGTGCTCGGCAGCGGAACTGGCCAAATCAGCGATATCATCTTTCATATCTATCACCATTTGCGCTACTGCTACATTATTTTGTGATACTGCCTGAATCGCACTATCAACAGCCTTATTCACTTCCTGGTGAAAATGGGTTAAAACCTTGCGCGTAGATTTGCTGATAGTAAAATCTGAAGTGGCGTGTTCCATGCCCAGAGCCACTAAATTGGTTTCAATGGTATCTCCAATATTTTCAAGATCGCCCACTGCTTCCATTAATGCCAGTAATTCTTCCGTCTGTGAATCAGTTAAACTCTGTTTACTGATTTGTCCTAAATAGTCTACAATTTGTGCATAGAGCAGGTCAACCTCATCATCACGGGATTCTATTTTAGCAATAGTTTTTTTACTGGCATCTAAGATGGCCGGCATTATTTGCTTCATCATGTCATTGACAATTCCCCCCATATGCAGCACTTCCAGTCTTACCCTGTCTAAGGCAAGAGACGGTGTAGTGAGAAGATATTCATCCAGGTATTTTGCCTCTACAATCAACCCTTCCTTTTCCAGAGGGCTTGGACTATCGGGTAGCAATTTCATAACAAGAGCTGCTATCTGAGTGGTAAACCAGATAAAAATAAATGTATTAGCAAAATTAAATATAGTATGCGCATTGGCTATTTGTCTTGGTGTTTCAGCGCCCAGTTTATCCAGTCCTGTTAGTTCAGGGTGGGTTGGAGAAAGATAACGAACAAAATCTGCCAATGGATCAATAAACATTACCCACAGCAATACTCCGGCAATATTAAAAAACACATGTACGGCAGCAGCTCTGACAGCATCGCGAGGTTTGCCAATGGATGCCAGCAAAGCTGTGACACAGGTGCCGATATTAGCACCAAAGGCAAGGGCAATACCGGCTGGTAAGGATATAAAACCCTGGCTGGCCATGACAATAACAATACCGGTGGTTGCAGAAGATGACTGTACTAAACCGGTAAATAATGCCGCGACTGCAATGCCAACAATAGGGCTATCCATGCTAATCATCAGATCCAGAAAGGGCTGATAGGATCGCAGTGGCTGCATGGCACTGCTCATGACGCTCATACCATAAAAAATCATCCCCAGGCCCATTATCATAAGACCATAATGTTTGATTTTTTCATTTTTGGGCGAAAATTGCATACCATAACCAATAGCTATCATTAAAAATGCAGCTTTGGTGACTTTAAAGGCAACAATCTGGGCCGTAATCGTGGTGCCAATATTGGCACCCATGATCACACCCACGGACTGTGACATGGTCATTAGATTGGCTGAAATAAATCCCACCACTAATACCGTGGTGACTGAAGAAGATTGAATGACAGCAGTAACAGCAGCACCCGTAGCAGCGCCCATAAATCGATTGGAGGTCAGTTTTCGCAGGATTGTTTTCATCTTATCCCCTGCGACAGCTTTTAAGGCATCTGACATTTGGTCCATACCAAATAAAAATAGTGCCAGGCCACCAAACAACTGCATAGCCATCAAGCCCCAATTCATTTCCTGTTTTACATCACTTGCGGCAAATACAGAAAATGAAATAAATGAGACAGCAAATAATAAAAATAATTTGCCTATCAATAAAATTTGTTTATGGTTGTTTTGGTATAACATTATTGGTATCTCTTTAATTTACTATGCTTTATAACGCAGGTGTCCGGGGATGGCTTCCGGTAATCTTCTGTAAAAATATATTCTGGTATAAATTCGGTTTTATGAAAATTTCGATTTGGTGAGTAGACCGCTGGAATCTGCGCAGCCTCTATCAATCAGTACGTGAAGCTCTCAAATCCTGTCGCTCACCAGGCAAACGTACCTTTCATCACCCGCCAAAAGGTGAATACATTTTGAAATAATAGCACAGTTTTTTTTTAATCCAAGACACTTCTGGTCAATAAGCAGCAGTTGGAGGTAGTTTGTAGCTAATTTCCGACAACGGATTTAATTAGGCAGAGCTATCAAGATATTCTCCACAATTCCTTTTCTTTCTTGTTTCTTTTAATTCTGGAGCTTTTACTGCAGACTTTTCTAATGCGTTTTTTGCTTAAATTTGTGACTGAAGAGATTTCGTGGGTTGTTGTATACCTGCGGTTGTTTTCTATTCCGGATTTCTTCAGGAATTCAGTGACTATCTGTTCGTCTCTCCTGAATTTGAGCCAGCCGAATATTCCCAGAATAAGTCCTCCAATAAGCGTTCCAAGCACCCATTGCACAATGTCGTTATTAAGGAAATCGCTCATCTTTGACCTGGCATGTAATATAATTGAGTATCTGCAAGTTTACCGCTTTATTTTAGAATAAAAAATTCAGGGCTTTATAAACTCTATAATTTTTACACAATCAGTTAAACAGGTACATAAAACAGTAAAAATTTCCTCTAGGAGCTTGTCCGAGAATGGACACCGTAGCGAGGGAAAGCTGTTTTGAGTC
>CBDTVA010000434.1:0-2993 GCA_965363935.1 uncultured Gammaproteobacteria bacterium
CTCGCGCCTTGATAGAATGGCAATTGAAAACTGATAAATGCAAATTAATTTTTGCCGATGCCCTAAGTATTTTTAAAACAGTAACTTATACTTGAAACCAGGAACATTACCAGTTTCGGGAACATCTGTGCTGGCGTACTACACGATAATATGCCATAGTTTTATGACACAATGATGACTTATAAACTCAGGTTAACTGGAAATGCTGGATACGATAAAAATTGCCGAGACACCGGAAGGTGTAGAGTTGAAGTTGACCTGTGCGGGCTTTTATGTCCGCAGTATAGCCTGGATGATTGATGCATTTATTCAGGGCATGATTATTCTTCTGTTAGTGATACTGTTGCCCAGATTAGGTGATTTTGGCATGGGATTGTTCTTTATAGTCTTGTTCTTTCTGCACTGGTTATACCCGGTGTTTTTTGAAATGGCTATGCAGGGACAAACGCCGGGTAAAAGAGTCATGAAGGTACAGGTGCTGTTGATTGATGGCACTATGGTTAACTGGGGAGCATCTTTACTCAGAAATCTTTTACGGACCGTTGATTTTTTGCCTGCTTTCTACGCCCTGGGAGTGACAGTGATGTTGTTGAGCAGGGATTTTCGTCGCTTAGGTGATCTGGCAGCCAATACCATTGTGGTTTATAAGCGTGACTTACAAGAGATGAAAGCCCAGGAAATTAATAGCGAAATACAGACTGAACCTTATATGCCAAAGGTGGCATTGAATGCCAAAGAACAGCAGACGATTGTTCATTATGCCGAACGTATGCAGCAATTTTCTCCGCAACGCGCCGAAGAACTGGCGTCATTAGCCAGACCGCTATTGAATGATTTACAACATTATAAGGTGAGTCCTGCCAGTGAACGGTTGTTGGGAATTGCCAACTACATCATAGGACGCCGATGACTCAGGATCAATTTATCTCAGCTCATGAACAACAATGGCTCATTCTGGAAGTATTGTTAAACCCCGCCTTAAAACCAGAGCTAATAAAACGACGCAAAAAACGAGCGGGCAGGAAAAAGAAAGTGGTGCAAAGCCCTTATGGAGAAAAAATTGCTGCTCTGAGTCCAGACTTAATTCGCAAAGCGGATTTTCCAGGTCTATATCGGGAAGTTTGTCAGCACCTGTCACTTGCTCAATCCCGGCGTTATAGTCCTTATTTGATAGAACGATTAAGCTTTTTGATTGATCAGTCGCATCAGGTATTTTATCGTCATAGTCACGTCTATGGTGAAAGTGCTATAGCATCATTATTGATTTTCTTTACCCGAACCTTTCCGCAAACAGTACGTATGGAAGTGAACTGGTTGTGGCTTTCGTCAGCGGTTTTTTATTTACCCCTGATCACTATGTTAGTGATTATTCAAATCTGGCCGGAATTTGTTTACAGCGTTTTACCACCCGATTCAGTTTCCAGCATTGAGTCCATGTATGATCCACTAGCAGAGCATATTGGTCGTGAGCGGGGATCGGACTCTGATAGTTTAATGTTTGGATTTTATATCTTTAATAATACCAGTATTGGTTTTCGAACCTTTGCCAGTGGTTTAATATTTGGTATCGGCAGTCTGTTTACACTGATGTATAATGGTCTGTATATCGGTTCCATAGCGGGGCATTTGACCCAGGTGGGTTATGGGACAACATTTTGGTCCTTTGTTTCCGGTCATAGTGCTATGGAGTTAACCGCCATCGCTCTCAGTGGCGCTGCAGGTTTAAAGCTGGGCTTTTCATTACTGATTCCGGGACGTAAAAGTCGCTATCAGGCTATGCTGGATGCAGCAAAAATTTCTGTTAAAATTATGGCTGGCGCAGCCGTTATGTTTTTTATTGCGGCATTTTTTGAAGCCTTCTGGTCATCCACTCAAACAATTGCAGTGAATGTTAAGTATGTTGTTGGAATTGTAATGTGGTTACTGGTGATCTCATATTTTGCCTTTGTGGGTCGTAAGACTGAACAGATTCTATCCCCGTCCAAGGAAAAGAAAGTGTCCGATGAATCTTGAAGCATTGACACTGGAGGTCAGACCAAGAACACCCTGGGAGTCAATGGATTTGGCCGTTCGTCTGGCTGTTTCTCACTGGCGGTTGTTATTTTCCAGCTGGATGGCCACCATTTTTCCATTGTTTTTGATTATTAATATCATCCTGTTAGAAGATTACCCATACTGGGCTTTTTTTCTATTCTGGTTCCTGAAGCCGCTCTATGATCGGGTGCCGCTTTTTGTGCTCTCACGAGTGATTTTTTCCGAGCAGATAACATGGGAAGAGGTTGTCAGTGCAATTCCTTCTTTATTTAAAACCGGAGTGCTGGCTTCGTTAACACTTTATCGCCTGGATCCGGGGCGGGCATTTGCTCTGCCAGTCAGACAGCTTGAAGGACTAAAAGGAAAGCCGAGACGACAGCGTATGAATACCTTGAGACGAGGAACTAATAATCGGGAAGTCTTATTTTTTATTCTCTGCTTTCACCTTGAGTCTCTGGTTTTCTGGGGCATATTGGGTTTGTTGATCATGATGCTGCCAACACATATGGCTTTGCAAAGCGCAGAAACTTTATTTCTTGATTTGGAACCCGGTTTTATGACAAATGCCCTGTCTATGGGATTGTATTTTCTGGTTATGATGATTGTTGAAATACTCTATGTGGCAGGTGGTTTTGCTCTGTATCTGAATCGCCGGATCATACTGGAAGGCTGGGATATTGAATTGGTCTTTAGAAAGCTTAGCCAACGTCACAATAGTACTCATAGCAGTACTAACAGCGAAAAAAAACAGGGCGCACATATTAAACAGACTCAGTCCCTGGTAACAGTATTTTTTGCCTCTAGTCTATGCCTTTTTTTCGCTACCTTTTCACCTGCTATAGAGGCTGCATTACAAAGTCCTCAGGCAGCCTATAACGATATTCTACCACCCGTCGCCAGTTTTCCTTTAGCACCTGAGGCAAGTCAGGAAACAATACAACAAGTGATGGCTGATCCGG
>CBDTVA010000435.1:0-2985 GCA_965363935.1 uncultured Gammaproteobacteria bacterium
ATGCAATGAATATTATATTGGCGGACAGCTTGAGGGCATTGAGCAACCCTCTCATTTTGATTTTGAAAACCTCTGGTCAACACCGGCAGAATTACGAATCCAGTTTAAAAAACGAGGCTGGCGCAACGTGCTTGCCTTCCAGACCAGCAAACCCATGCACAGGGTACATAAGGAAATCACCCTGCAAGCGGCCCGTGACGCCCAGGCGCATATTTTGCTGCATCCCACAGTAGGAACCACCAAACCGGGTGATTTACACTATTATGCCCGGGTACACTGCTATCAGGCTATCCGGAAATACTACCCGGATAATCTGGCCATGATGTCCCTGTTGCCGATGGCCATGCGTATGGCCGGCCCAAAAGAAGCACTCTGGCACGCCATCATCAATAAAAATTATGGCTGTTCACACATGCTGATTGGCCCTGAACATGCTTCACCGCCGGCCTATACTCAATCTGCCACGCAAAAAACAATGGCCACAACGGCAGAAAAATTTTATGCGCACTCCGCGGCTCAAGAATATGCGCACAAACATGAGGAAGAACTTGGCATCAAAATCATTGCCACAGAAGAAACACGATATGTCCCTGAGATAAAAACATTTCTACCCATTTCACACATCAAAAAAGACAACCTTGACAGTGATATGCTAACCGAACAGGAGGTTAAAAACCGCCTGCATAACAATACCCCGATTCCTGACTGGTTTAGTTATCCCGAGGTTCTCAAAGCCTTGAGCAAAGCCTACCCGGCGAAATGTCAGCAAGGCATCACCCTGTTTTTTACCGGCCTGTCCGGCTCGGGTAAATCCACCCTGGCAAAAATTATTTACGCCAAAATGATTGAACTGGGTGCCCGGCCGGTAACCTTGCTTGACGGCGATATCGTCCGGCATAATTTATCCAGTGAGCTGGGTTTTTCCAAAAAAGATCGTTATATTAATGTCCGCCGCATCAGTTTTGTGGCCAATGAAATCACTAAAAATGGCGGCATCGCAATTTGTGCCCCAATTGCGCCCTATACGCAAATGCGCCGAGATGCCCGCACGCTCATTGAACAATATGGGGCGTTTATTGAAATCCATGTGGCCACCCCATTAGAAACCTGTGAATCACGGGATCGTAAGGGCTTGTACGCTAAAGCCAGAAAAGGTGTGATACCGGAATTCACCGGAATCAGCGATCCATATGAACAACCTGAAGCACCGGAATTAAGAATTGATACCAGCAACTTCTCCCCCATGGAAGCAGCACAGGAAATTTACCTGTACTTATTTAGAGAAGGTTATCTTGATACCTCCGATAACTGTGGTCAAATTTAAAGAGAAAAAATGAAAACAATTGATGTATTTAACGGCGATGCAGATGGTATTTGTTCATTATTGCAATTAAGGCAGGCATCACCCTGCGACTCCACTCTGGTCACCGGAATTAAAAGAGATATTAAATTACTGGAAAAGGTCCAGGCCGGCCCGGGTGATATGATAACGGTTCTGGATATTTCCCTGGATAAAAATCGAAGCGATTTAGTAAGGAATCTGGAAAGTGGTGCCAAAGTGTTTTATGTGGATCATCATTTCTGTGGTGAAATTCCAAACGATGTAAATCTGACCACTTTAATTAATACGGACTCCAATATCTGCACCAGTCTATTGGTCAATCAGCACCTGGACAATAAACATTACCTCTGGGCCATAACCGGTGCCTTTGGTGATAATCTCAAAGTCTCTGCACGAACACTGGCCAGACAACACCAGCTGGCTGAAAATGACACTGAACAATTATTGCCTTTAGGGATCTACCTTAATTATAATGGCTATGGAGCAGATATAAATGACTTACACTTTGCTCCGGATCAATTATTCCAAAAACTGCTGTCCTACCGTAATCCCCTTGATTTTATTCACGACAGCAGCTCAGCCTATCAACAATTAAAATCAGGCTATGAAGAAGACAATGCCAACGTTAGCCATATCAAGGTAGAATATCAGACCGATAAAATCGCCCTGTTTATCCTGCCTGATGAAACCTGGGCTCGACGCATCAGCGGCGTCTACAGCAATGAACTGGCCAATCAATCTCCGGACAGAGCCCATGCCGTTCTGACTCAGAATAAACAAAATGGTTACCTTATCAGCGTCCGGGCCCCCTTAAACAACAAAACCGGCGCCGATGAACTCTGTCGTCAATTCGAAAGCGGCGGAGGTCGCAAAGCGGCGGCTGGAATTAATCATTTACCGAAGACAGACTTACAACTATTTATTGATAAATTTAACCTTCAGTTCAAATAGTCTCAAACTCCTGACTGGAATATAATTTTTTTAATACTGTAGATCTGAATACTAAATACCCGTTTGAAAAGGTGTACATTACATAAGGAGTTGTTCTCTATACTCTGCATGGACACTATTTGGGAACAGGTATTTGGTGCAGTAGGGATGACATAAAGTATCATACTTTATGTCATAAAAACCAATTATTACATTTAAGATACAAGGTTAAATCCATCTGGCAAACTCGAATAAATTAGTCTTATCGTCCCTTAGCACTAATTGACGGATTTTATCCAGATCATTATCCAGAGCAAAAAACGGCCATTCAACAAATCGAATAAATCATCTTTGAGCTGTAAAGCTTAATCGCCATTTTGAGCACAAACCGCTAGTTGAACCGTCTGCAATGTGGTGATTGCAGTCATACAGTATTTATGAGGAACATATTCTTCTTCAGCAATAGCGGACAGATCGATTAGCTTATCAAACGCTTTAAAAAGATAAGTTTCGAGTGATAATTTAGACCTGTGTTCTAGCTTTTAATTTGAGAATTTAGCTTACTATTTGAAAAGGCAAAGCGTGTGCTTAAGACCCACAACGGAATAATTAGCACTTTCTAATTCAGTCGGTCAGGGCGTTTAGCGGCTATTTCAAGAATATATAAGCCACCCATCTAATAGAAACCATTAATACCTAAATTTTAACTATAC
>CBDTVA010000436.1:0-2978 GCA_965363935.1 uncultured Gammaproteobacteria bacterium
CTTTTGCTGTCGGTGGAGAAATCAAATTGCAGACTGGTGTCTGAAGGCAAAACCAAACCAGGTCACTCCTGGGTCGCTTTGCAGATTATAAATACCCCATGGACATTGCGGCTGATTAAATTCAGCAGTTTCTAAAATATCCAGCAGGCAGGTGCTGATTGCTTTCGCTGAGGTCGGTGCACCAAATTGGTCATCTACAATACTCAGCTCATCTCTTTGTTGCGACAGCCTCAGCATGGTTTTAACAAAATTATTACCCTGCTCACCAAATACCCAGCTGACTCTAAGAATAATGTGTTTATGCCATGTTTTCTGTATTTTCTGGTCACCTTCCAGCTTGGATGCACCGTAAACGCCCATTGGATTGGTCCGATCAGTTTCAAGATAAGGAGATTGTTTTTCTCCGTCATAGACGTAGTCTGTGGAGATATGCAGTAGTGGGATATCTTGTTCCTGGCAGGCCGTTGCCAGGTTTTCACTGCCGTATGAGTTAACCGAATAGGCTAATTCCTGCTCTGTTTCTGCCTTGTCAACTGCAGTGTAGGCAGCGGCATTGATAATAACATCAGGCTTGATTTTCTGAACGGTATTATTGACCTGTTCCAGATTGGAAATATCCAGTTCTTTTGAACCAAAACCATGCACCTCATGACCTCTGATGAAGGCCGCCGCAACCAGTTCTGTACCAACCTGTCCTTTGGCTCCGGTAATTAATAGTTTCATGGCATTATTTACTTTTTGTTGCGTTATTAGTTTGAGTAGAGCTCATCTTGATATTCAAACAGATCCGTTACATCTTTAAACAATGGTTGAACTTTATCTTTTTCTGAGAGCTGCAGTTGTTGCTGGTCAATCATCCAGTCAATATTCAATTCGGGATCATTAAAGCGAATCCCTCTATCACACTCCGGAGAATAGTAGTTATCCACCTTATAGGAAAAAATAGCCGTTTCTGACAGAACCACAAATCCATGAGCAAAGCCGCGAGGAACAAACAACTGCTGTTTGTTTTCAGCAGACAGTTCTGCACTAGCATGTTGGCCAAATGTGGGTGAGTTTTTTCGGATATCAACAACTACATCAAGCACTTTACCTTCGATAACGCGCACCAGCTTACTTTGGGCATATGGCGGTAATTGGTAATGTAAACCTCTTAAGACACCATGACTGGAGCGTGATTCGTTATCCTGGATAAAGGTCGTTTTTATGCCTGTTTCCTGTTCAAATAAATCGCTTCTGAAGGTCTCCACGAAGTAGCCCCGCTCGTCACCAAAGACTTGGGGTTCTATCAGGATTACATCCGGGATTGTGGTTTTGATGAATTTCATAGGCTGGCTTCTGTTTTATTTTCCCCTGTTCTATTGCAGAGAGAAAAAGATTTGTGAGTAGGTCTGGTTAGTTGATTTCTTCATTGGCTCGCCTGAGAAGGTACTGGCCATATTGATTTTTTTTCAGCGGTTGAGCTAATTCAATGAGTTGTTCTTTGCTAATATAACCCATTTCGTAGGCAATTTCTTCTATACAGGCCACTTTTAAACCCTGGCGGTTTTCGATGGTCTGGATGTAGTTGGATGCTTCCATCAGGCTTTCGTGGGTGCCGGTATCAAGCCAGGCGAAACCCCGGCCCATGAGTTCTACTTTTAGGTTTTGTTGTTCCAGATAGGCCTGATTCACCGAGGTAATTTCCAGTTCGCCCCGGTCAGACGGTTTGACCGCTTTGGCAATTTCAACCACGTTATTGGGGTAAAAGTATAAACCGACTACAGCATGATTACTTTTTGGCTGTAGTGGTTTTTCTTCAATGCTCAGGACATTCCCGTTTTTGTCAAACTCGGCCACACCGTAGCGTTCCGGATCCCGAACATAATAACCAAAGACAGTGGCTTTACTCTGCTCTGTGACATTTTTAACTGAGTGAGCCAGCATTTTTTGAAAACCATGCCCATAGAAAATATTATCACCGAGCACCAGACAGACATCATCTTCAGCGATAAAATCTTCACCGATAATAAAAGCCTGTGCCAGACCATCGGGTGAAGGTTGTACTTTGTAGGAGAAGGTCATTCCAATATCAGAACCATCCCCCAGAAGTGCTTCAAATTGTGGCAGGTCACGGGGCGTTGAGATAATCAGGACTTCAGTAATTCCAGCCAACATGAGCACTGAAAGCGGGTAGTACACCATGGGTTTGTCATATATGGGTGTCAGCTGCTTACTGACGCCCTTGGTAATGGGGTAGAGTCTTGTGCCAGAACCGCCCGCAAGGATAATGCCTTTCAATGGCTATCTCCTTCTGATTCTTCCTGCTGAGGGCTCTTTTCTCCCGACTGATGGCTCTCTTCACCAGTACCCAGGCGTTCACGCTGGTAACTGCCATCCTGGACATGCTGACACCAGTCACTATTGCTAAGATACCATTTGATGGTTTTTTCTATGCCGGATTCAAAAGTCTCTTTTGGTAACCAGCCAAGGTCTTTAGCAATTTTGTCAGCATCAATGGCATAGCGTACATCATGACCCGGACGATCGGTGACATAAGTGATTAATTGTTCATGCGGTTTATAGGGTGAATCAGGTACCAGTTCATCTAATAAAGTGCAAATGGTTTTCACCACTTCCAGGTTGGTTTTTTCATTATGACCACCAATATTATAGGTGTCGCCATTTTTTCCTGTTTCCAGTACCAGTCTTAATGCTCTGGCATGATCATCGACATGTAACCAGTCCCTGATCTGTTGGCCATTACCGTAGATTGGCAGGGGCTTTCCTTCCAGGGCATTTAGTGTGACTAATGGGATCAGTTTTTCTGGAAACTGATGACTACCATAGTTATTGGAGCAGTTGGTGATTACGACTGGGAAACCATACGTCCGGTGCCAGGCTCGCACCAGGTGATCGGATGATGCCTTGCTGGCGGAATAAGGTGAGCTGGGTTCATAAGGTGTTTCTTCGGTAAAAAAGCCGGTATCATCCAGATC